>CBFCWN010000031.1:0-38114 GCA_965601515.1 uncultured Myxococcales bacterium
GGAACGCTCACCCGAACGAGAACGTCCGGCTTCACTTTGAGCGCCCCGAGCGCCGCGCTGTAGGGCTTGATCCCGAAATCGGGCTGGTGAAGACGCACCTCGGTCACCCATCGCGAGCCCTCCGCCCGGATGCCTGCATGAACCGTTTTGGAGCGACCGTGCATGTGCACGGTGCCCTCGACCGAAAAGCCGTCGCCGCGCTCGACCACGTTGCTCGAGTCGAAGCGGATCTCCGGAAACTTCTTCACTCGGAGCACGTCCTTGGTCACGTTGTTGTAGATCTTCTTCTTGTCGCCCTTGCTCAGCGTCGATGGGTCGTCGCGACCATCGACCTGCGCACACACCACTTCGATGCTGCTCGGATCGAACGTCGCCTTGATCGCACGCGTGGATTCGTCGACCTCGATCGAAAACCGCGCCACCTGAAGCTTCAGGTCGTGCGCCAGCTTCGCGAGCAGGCCGTCCTTGAAGGTGAAGATCAGGCATTCGGAGTTGTAGGCGTCGAAGCGAGCCATCGACGCCGATGTAGCTCACCGCCCCTGGCGGGGCCAGGAAGATCGAGACCACAAGCATGTTACGGAGCTTCGACGTAATATGCGCCCAAAAGAAGGAACATCTCCTCCTCCGTGGTGACACCGCCGCCGAGCGCGCACGCATCACAGACGCCACCCTCGCCGCACACCGAATCATCTCCGCCGCACGGCATACCCTCGTTCGGGCCGCCGAAGCACGAACGCTCCTCCTCGGGGCATCCGCAGGCGGTGAGACCGATCCCGGCGGCGGCTCCCGCCACCGCGCCGACGAAGTCGCACGTTTGCGCATCGGGTCGGTTCGAGTTCAGTCGAACCTCTTCTGGGTTGGTGAATCCGTTGTCCCAGACCGCACAGTAGAGGAAGGTCCGGTCTCGCTCGTCGGCGCCGTCGAACAGCATGTCGTCCTGCTCGTCGAAGCGCTGGTAGAGCGGATCTTCGTAGTCGAAGCTGATGTATTCGGGCTCGCGCGTCGGGGGTTCGCAGTCGTTGTCGGGCGCTCTGCCCTGGCACCGGTCGTTCGGCGGATACCAGACACGGAACTGTTTGCCGAAGCGATGTGTGTGAGAGCTGAGATTCAAGAGGCGGCCGTACTGCGGCACGGTAAAGCTGCCACAGACCTCACGCTGTTCGAACGCTTCGATGCGTCCCATTCCAAAGATGTCGTCCGCGTCGAAAATCTGCTGGCGCTGGTAGCGAAGGTCGTTCGGATCCGCGAACGAGAGGTTCATCCACTGCTCGATCGTGGTGTCGCTCGACGTGAGGTTGAACGCGTGGCTGTCCCAGATGACGAAGCCTTTGACCGGGGCCAAGGCGTAGACACCCTCCGGGTACGTCTCCCGGAAGCTCGACTCCTGCGCGGTGGCCAGGTTTTGCCTGCTCGAAGCGGTGCCGAACAAGCCGCCCAGCGTGGCCAACTCGGGCGGACCGTTGGGATACGCGACGCACGCCACCGACGAACGGGGCTCGGTCACGCACTGGCTGCGTTCGCCGCAGTCGCTTGCCGTCGGCGTACAGGGTTCGCCGTCGAGCTCGCCGCCGTTGCAGACCCAGTTCTTCCAGTCCGCGCCCATTGGGTCGTATTGCTCCGGCTTGTCGGCCGGCGGCACGTAGAACTCGACGATGCTGTGGTGCGACTGCGGATCCTGTGCGAGCAGCGCCTTGTTGTAGACGAAGCATTCCTGATTGGGGCCACCCTGTTCGTCGCCGCAGGGCACGCGAAAGTCTGCGGGGATGCTGTCCGAGTAGTCGTAGTAGCTGACGAAACAGACCTCTCCCTCTTGCTCCGCGGGTACGGTCCAAGCGCCGGAGTAGAACTGAATGCCCTTGTCGACGTCTGGCGCCGGGAGCGGCTGGATCTTGTTGGGTGCGACTTCCCCGGTGAGCGAACAGTCCGCGAACTCTTCCGAGCCGGCAACGACCTGATCGCGGGGAGCGCCGCCGCGAATCCAGGCTCGAAGAAGCGAGAGGTCGTCGTCGCTGAGCGCATCCGGGCCGGTGGGCATGGCGCCGCCGCTGATCGACGGGGAAAGAGAGGAAAGCTCGAAGCCCTGCGTCTTGGCGGCAACCTTTTGGTACAGCAGGCTGAGGTCCTGCTCACCGGGAAACACGCGCATGTAGTCGCCCGAGACGGCTTCGACGTTGACCAGGTTGTCGTACGAGTTGCCCTCTCGCAGATCGAGGCTTCCGGTCGCATTTTCGCCGTGGCATGCCGACGCGGTACAGCCTCGGTTCTCGAAGATCTGCTGCTGGATGATCGCAAACGTCGAGTCGGCCTCGCAGGAGTCGCCGGGACCGTCGCCGGTCTCGCCTTCCGAGTTGGAAGAACCGCATGCGGACGCGGCCAAGAGGATGCCCACGCAGAGTGCGAGTGAGGAGAGCTTCATCAGAGATCCTGTTGAACGGGGGTTAAGAAGTAAGGGAAGCGCGCGTCGTTATTTCCCGATGGAGCTATCGGCGCAAGTGAAAATGTGAGTGTTTCTCACAATTGTCTAGGACAATCGATAAGCAATCACCCGTAAAGGCGATTAATCAAGGATATAGTACGAGCCGAGCGGCAGGAACATCTCGTCGTCGGTCGTGAAGCCGCCGAGAAGCGGGCAGGCGTCGCACATGCCTCCCTCGCCGCACACCGCATCGTCGCCATTGCAGGCCATGCCCTCGTTCGGACCACCGAAGCAGGAACGAGCCGAAGCACTGCACCCGCAGCCGGTTCGAGGAAAGCCGCACACGGGAGTGTTCGGCTTGGTCGACTCACGCTTGACCTGCATGGGATTGTCCGCGCCGTTGTCGTAACGCGCGCAGGCGATGAACGTTCGACCCTCGTTCGACGTCCCCGACAGATCGATCGCCGGTTCGTAGTACGTGTACAACGGATCGTCGTACAGCCGGCTCACGTAGTCAGCCTCGCGAGTAGGCGGCGAGCAGCTGATTCCGGGGCAAGGCTCGTTCGGGGGCAGCCAGATTCGGAAGAGCTCCCCACGTTCGTGCATGTGCGAGCTCAGCGAAAGCAGCTGCGAGTTCTGCGGGAGTGTCCAGCTCGAGCAGATCTCTTGCTTTTCGAAAGGCGCGATGGGCCCCATCGAGAAAATGTTCCCAGCCTCGAAAATCTGCTCACGCAGCCACACTCGCTCGGACTCGCCTGCGAACGAAAGGTTGACCCACTGTTCGATCGTGGTCGGCTTCTTCGTGAGGTTGAACCCGTGACTGTTCCACGAGACGAACCCGTCGAGGGGCAGCAGCGTGTACACACCCTCCGGCGGCAAGTCGACCGCCGTAGACTCCTGCGCTCCATTGAGCGGTAACGTAGTCGGCGTCTGCCCGCCAAAGCCGCCCGTGGCAAAATCGACGGGCGCGAAGGGGTACGCCACGCAGCCGACCGAAGTCACGGGAGGCGTTGCGCACTGCGCGCGTTCCCCACAGGCGCCCGGTTCCGTCGGGTCACAGGTCTCGCCTGCGCGTTCCCCGCCGAGGCACTCCCACGGGCCCCAATCGTCGCTGTTGGGGTCCGATTGCGGTACGTACACGTCGATGATGCTGTGATGAGACTGCCCGTCCTGGGCAAGCTCGTTGCGACGGAACGCGAAACACTCGCGACCTTCGCCAAACTCTGGGCAATCCACGCGAAACTCGGCGGGAACCACGTCGCTGAAGTCGTAGTACGTCGCAAAACAGACTTCGTCCTCCGCCTCGGCGCCGAGGTCCCACGGGCCGGCGTACAACTGAACCCCCTCTTCAGCCGCAGGAGGCGGAAGTGGATTGATCTTGTTCGGGTCGGGGTCGAACGACTCCTCGCAGCCGAGCAACTCGAGCGTGCCCCCAACGATGTTCTCCTCTGGCGCGCCGCCGCGGATCCAAAGCCGTATGGCCTCGAGCTGATCGTCGCTCAGCGGCGCCGCCCCCCCCAACGGCATCGGCTGACCGAGGCCCGTGAGCTCCGTGCCGTTCGTCGCCGCCGCGAGCTTCAGGTACAGAAGACTGAACTCCTGGTCGCCCGGAAAGACACGCAGGACCGAAGGGTCGATCGTGCTCGGCTGACGGTTCAGCGCATCAAACGAAACATCCGCCCGCAGGTCGAGACCGCCAATCGCGCTCTCGCCGTGACAGCTGCTGGCCGTGCAGCCGCTCGCCTCGAAGACCGTCGCTTGAATCGCTTCGTAGGTGCTGTCGAAGTCGCACCCTTTGGGCAGCGTGTCCTCGTCCCCGTTCGAACTTGCGTCGCTGCCACAGCCGGCGAGCGCAACGGGGAACAAAGCAACGAGCGTGACTAGGCGGGTGCGAAAGGAAAGCATCAAGGCTCCTCGAGTACGGGTGAAGGCGATCTGACGGGGCACCGCGGCGTGCGCAACCCTCAGTCGGCAATCATAGGATAGCTCATGCCGCTCGAGTTGGTTTTCAAAGCCGTGAATTACATGGTCCTTCCGTTCTGGATCCTTTTAGGAGTCGCGCCGCGATGGTCCTGGACACAGCGTTTGGTGCACGGCCCGGTCGCCGTCTTGCTCTTGGCGCCAATGTACGCCTATCTGCTCTTCGGATACGGAACCAACCCGGAAGAGATGAACTTCAGGACGCTCTACGGCGTGATGGTCGGGTTTTCCGTGCCCCATCTCGTGATGGCAGGCTGGATACACTATCTGCTGTTCGACCTGTTCGTCGGAGCCTGGGAAGTGCGCGATGCACTGCGTCGCGATCTCTCTCACTGGCTCGTCATTCCCTGCCTGATCCTGACGCTCATCGCGGGGCCCATCGGGCTCCTCGCGTACGTGATCGTTCGCTTCTTTCGAACCGGCGTGCTCGAGTTTGAGGAAAGCGCGTAGCGGGATCGCCCGCTTAAAAGCGAAGGCCGGCTCCCTTTTCGGGGCCGGCCTTCCGTGATTCGAACTCCCACCAAGGGGGGAGTTGCCGAGGGCTAACTCGCCCGCACCTCCGGTGAGAGTCCGATTCTACTACTGGTGTCCATACGCACTTTCCTCCCCCGGCAATGCCGGCGCTCTTGGGTCTCTGAGCACCATGCTCAGACCACGCGGAGCGTTCCTTGGTGGTTGAACCTGCAATGCAGGTCGTCTCGCGGCAGCGAGTCCCCAGCCGGGGTTCGCACCAGCGCGGGGTAATCTACCCAACCGCCGTCCGCGGCAAGTGTTGTTGCGAAAGAGAAGACCCCTTTGTCGGGCAACGCCACTCACTCTTCGAACATACAGCCAACGATCTTCATCGCCAAGTACTAGTCGTACTCAAAGAAGGAATTCTTCGTAGAGTTGCAAAATCTGAAGGTTTCGTCCACGTAACTTCGCAAGCTCGCGATGAACCGCGTCTTCGAACACCGGTTTGATGTGGTAAAGCATGATCGGAAGCTCGGGACTTTGCGTGAGCTTCGTGAGTTCGTCACTCAACATTTGCGGTGTGAGGTGTAGCGAGTCCGTCGCAAGCTGCGCGTGGTCGTTCGGGAACGAAACCTCGACCATGAGTGCCTGTAGATCGTCTCGTGCGTTGACGCGCTCCCAAAGCGCGTCGGTCGGTCCTGTGTCTCCGGCATAGACGATGCTCTTACCTTCTCGCGCGATGATGAATGCCGACGTGTCGACCGTGTGGTTCACGAGCACCGGCGTCACCGAGTAGCCGTCCACCTCGATCGGCCGATCGGCAGGCGCTTCCACGAAGCGCACCGTCGGACCGTGCTGCGTGTTGATCTTCGTGAAGTCGGGCCAGAGTACGTCGTTGAAGAAGTGCGTCTTGAGCGCGTGAATGGTTTCCGGGATCCCGACGATGTCGAGAGTCGAGCCACCTTGCTGGCATCGGTTGTCGACCAGCGTTGCGAGATCGCGAACGTGATCCATGTGCGGATGGCTGATCAAGACGGAATGGATTTGTTCTTGCTCGCGCAGGGAAAGGCCGCTCGTGATCGCGCCTGCATCGACCGCGACCGAATCACCAACGAGGAAGCTCGAGGTCCGGTGCTTTGGCGTCTCTCCGCCGTGACAGCCGAGAATACGAAGCTGCATCAGGAGCTCCCCGAATTGCGGATGAACTCGAGGAACTCTGCGAGTCGTTTGCCGTCTTTCACGAGTACGAAACCGGCAGACACTTCGAGTACGCCGACACGAACGAGTCGTCGAAGCGCAAGGCGAATGTCCTTCCGGTCGACGCCGAGCTGCAGAGCGAGGTCCGATTCCGTGATGTCCGGCGCTGCAGCTCCCTCGGCCTCATCGAGGGTCTCTTGAATCGCGAGGATCACGCGCGCGGTGAGGTCGCCTTCGAGCAGGAGGTCGATGAAGCGATTCGCGTTCTCGAGTCGTTCGGCGAGGTGTCGAAGCAGACGAATCGCGACCTCGCCACGCCCGGCGATCATTTCCTCGAGCTTGTTCGAAGGCACCCGGAGGAGCTCGGCATCCTCCAACACCTCGACCGTCGCCGAGCGCGGCTGACCGGTCACGACGGCGAGCTCTCCGAAGAAGTCACCCGGGCCGAGAGTCGTGACCATCCTGCGCCGACCGTTCGACTCTTTGAGCACGCGAACCCGTCCCGCACGGATGACGTAGAGCGATCCGCCGGGGTCTCCCTGCCGAAAGACCGTCGTCCCCCCAGGAAGACTCAACTCGAATTTCTCCGCCAGCGCCTGCTCCGGCATCTCGCCCCCGGTTCAATGTACCTGGTCACACAGTCGACCGCCAGACTGATACAACGTAGTCTCTGGCCGCCAGATGAAGGTGGACTGGCAGACGCTGTTGGACGTCGCGCCCGAGGCGGGCGTCGTGGCCAGTTTGGTGGTCGCCCTCTTCGCCTCCTCGCACGTCGTCCTGAACAAAACGGACACCCGGGCGGCAACGGCGTGGGTGGGTCTGATTTGGCTCGTCCCGCTCGTCGGAACCCTCCTTTACGTGTTCCTCGGCATCAATCGCATCGAGCGGCGCGCACGTGAGCTGAAAGCCGCTGCAACCCCGTACAGCGTACCGCTCGACGACGCGCCACGGGCGCCCGCCGACCTCGACCGGGAGCTCGGTCCCGACCGAGCGCGCTTCGTCGAACACGCGCGTGTCGTCAGCCGCGTCACTGGCTGGCCACTTCTGGTCGGAAACACGGTCGAGCTGTTGCACGACGGTGACGAGACATACCCGGCGATGTTGAACGCCATCGAAGCGGCGGAGCAATCGATCTCGCTCGCGAGCTACATCTTCGAAGCCGCGGGAGTTGGTGCTCGGCTGATCGATGCCTTGGCCGCCGCCGTCGAGCGCGGCGTGGACGTGCGGGTCCTGATCGACGACGTCGGAACTCGCTACGGACGGCCTCGAATTCATCGTGTGCTTCGCAAGCGAGGGGTGCGTGTCGCGAACTTTCTGCCTGCGCTTCTGCCGCGAAGCTTCACTCACTTCAACCTTCGCAATCACAACAAGATCATGGTGGTCGACGGCAGGCTTGGTTTCACGGGTGGTATCAACATCCGACAAGATCACGTGCTCGCGTCGAACCCGAAGTACCCGACTCGAGATCTTCACTTTCGGGTGCAGGGTCCAGTCGTCTGCCAGCTGCAGGAGGCGTTTGCGAAGGATTGGGCGTTCACGACCGGAGAGAAGCTCACCGGACCACTTTGGTTTCCCGAGCTCGAGCCGATCGGCGAGGTGATGGCGCGGGGGATCCTCGATGGACCGGATCGAACCATCAAGAGTCTCGAGCAGGTGTTCTTGTCGGCGATCACGGTGGCGAGACGTTCGATTCGCATCGTCACGCCTTACTTTTTGCCAGAACAGACGCTGCGACAGGCGCTCAATCTAGCGGGCCAGCGTGGCGTCGACGTCGACATCGTCGTGCCGGAGCGAGGCAACCTCCCGGTCGTTCGCTGGGCGATGTGGGCGCACTATCGCCAAGTGCTGCGGGGACACGTGCGCGTGTGGCTGAGCCCGCCGCCCTTCGACCATTCGAAGATCGTCGTCGTCGACTCGTACTGGGGGTGCGTGGGCTCCGCCAACTGGGATCCACGGAGCCTTCGCTTGAACTTCGAGTTCAATCTAGAGACCTACGACGAAGCGCTAGGCGAGCGACTCGATGCCGAAGTCTCCCGTCGGATCGAGCACTCGCGTCTGCTTACGATGGAAGATCTCGACTCGCGCACGACGTTCGAACAGCTTCGAGACAACACGGCGCGACTGATGAAGCCCTACCTGTGAGTCGCTCGTCGCAACCGGTGGAGCACCGTCGCTGTCGCTGAAGCCGCGTCCGGACTCACCGACAGGTGCGCGCGCAGCGCATCGAGATCGGCTTCGTCGTCGACGTCATACCAAGGCGGCACGGTCCCAAGGGTGACCGCCGAGTTGGCGACACGTGTATCTTGATACGCGAACTCCGTGGACCATCGAACATCGTCGAAGCGAGGCGGAGCCTTGGATGCGCCAATGATGTAGTAGCCGCCGTCATTCGAGGGCCCGAGCACGAGCGGTACGTCCGCAAGCCGATCGAACGCCGATACGATGCTCCCGAACGGGAGAGTCGGGGCATCACTTCCGATGATCACGACCCGATCCACCTTCGCTAGCCCCTCTTCGAAGGCCACGGTCATTCGACGCCCGAGGTCGCCGTCCGCCTGCTGCTTCGGGCTCGTGCCAAGCGCTTCGGCCCATCGTCGTACGGCCGGATCGTCTGCGTCGTCAGCCCAGAGCGCGACTCCTACGCGGCCCGCTTCTTGAACTCGGTTGCATAGCTCGACGACGTCATCGACGAACGCGCAGTAGAGCTCGGTCGCCCCCTCCGGCCCGAGGAGCGCGTGAAGTCTCGTCTTGACGGAACCCGCAATCGGCGCGCGAACGAAGACGGCGAGCTGGGCTAGCTCCATGCGTAGCGCCCTAGCAGCCAGAGGATCTTGGCGCCCGCACTCACCGAGCCGCGCACCGTGCCGCTCACTTTCGAGACTCCGATGCGAGGGCGATAGGAGACAGGCACCTCCGCATGACGAAGGCGCTTCTGCGCGGCCTTGATCTGCATCTCGACCGTCCAACCGTAGTTGCGATCCTCCATGTCGAGCCGTTGGAGCGCGTCCCATCGGATCGCTCGAAAGGGGCCCAGGTCGGTGTAGTTCGCCCCGTAGAGCACGCTGAGCGCACGACAGGCGATCGCGTTTCCCACGCGCTGTTGCGGACTGAGCGAGCCCTGCTGTGCGCGACCGATCGCCCGTGACCCGATCACCAAATCCGCATGCCCTGACAGAATCGGCGCGATGACGAGCGGCAGCTCATCGGGATGGTCGCTGTAGTCTCCGTCGAGAAACACGACCACGTCCGGCGGGTCGGCGCCCAGATGCGAGAGCGCCTTCAGACATGCGGCGCCGTACCCGCGCTCCGACTCCGTCACGACCTCAGCGCCGCACTCCCTCGCGAGTTCCGCCGTTCGGTCGGTCGACCCGTTGTCGGCGACGACGATTCGCCGGACAGGCGGCTGCGGAACTTCGCGGAGAACGCCAGGCAACGCCGCCTCTTCATTGAGAGCGGGAATCACCACGTCGATCCGCACGGACTGAGCGGGCAGCGGCCGACTACAGTCGCTTCGAGTAGTACTCGATGACGAGGTCAATCTCGAGCGGGAACGGGACGGAGTCCACCTTGGGAAGCTCCTTCACCGTGGCGGTCTTGTTGCCCTCATCGAACTCGATCCAGTCGGGGCGCGCGAGTCGCACGTCGCCGAGAGAGGCTTCGACGGCGGCCAGGTTCTGGCTGCGCTCGCGGAGCGTGATGACGTCGCCTTCGCGAACGCGGTAGCTCGGGATGTCGAGGCGCTTCCCGTTGACGAGGAAGTGGCCGTGGCAGACCAGCTGACGGGCTGCGGGAATGGTCGGCGCAAAGCCGGATCGAAAGACCGTGTTGTCGAGGCGGCGCTCCAGGAGCTCGAGCAGCTTGTCACCCGACGGGTCCTTGCTGTGCACGGCCTCCTTGTAGAGGCGCATGAACTGGCCCTCGTTGAGGCCGTAGTTGTAACGAAGCTTCTGCTTCTCGAGTAGCTGCTTCTTGAAGTCGCTCATCTTGCGGCGACGAGCCGACTTCGGTCCATGCACGCCGGGCGGGTAGGGTCGATCCCACATGCTCTTGCGGGAGAGGCCCGGCAGATCGAGGCCGAGCGCGCGCATGCGCTTGACGCGTGGTCCTGTGTATCGAGACATCGTTGAGGTGCTCCTGGCGCGAAATCCCTGGGCTTTTCCCCAACCCGCGCGAGGCGGCCCTTTTACCTCAATCTCGGATGGAGGCAAATCGAGGGTGAATCGGAGGGTTCGAGGGGGGTCGGCCGGCTAGCTCGGGGCCGAATTTACCGGTAATCAACCGCCGTGGGGGACTCTCGCACCATCCATTTCGTTTCGCTTGGCTGCGCGAAGAACCGCGTGGATACCGAGGTCATGCTCGGTGTGAGCGGCGAATCTGGATACCAGATCGTCGACGAGCCCGGCGAGGCCGAGGTGATCGTCGTCAACACCTGCGGATTCATCGGGCCCGCCAAAGAGGAGTCGGTGGAGACCATTCTCGAGATGGGGACCCACAAGGAGGCGGGGACGTGCAAGAAGCTCGTCGTCGCCGGCTGCCTGTCGCAGCGGTACCCGACAGAGCTCGCAAGCGAGCTTCCCGAGGTCGATCACTTCCTCGGTTCGAGCGACATGCTGAAGCTGCGCGGCGTGCTCCGCGACCGGAGCGAGCGGATGCTGGTCGGGAACCCGGCCGAATACACGATGCGCGCGGAAGACCCGCGAATGCTGAGCGGACAGACGCATCGCGCGTACGTGAAGATCGCCGAGGGATGCAACCGAGAGTGTAGTTTCTGCGCGATTCCATCCTTTCGCGGGAAGCAGCGGTCGCGGCCGATCGCCGATCTCGTGCGTGAAGCGGAAGCCCTGGCTGCCGCCGGCGTCGTCGAGCTGAACCTGATCAGCCAAGATACCGTCGCCTACGGCAGGGATCTCTCAGAGCGCAAAACGCTTGCAGAGCTTCTCGTGGCGCTCGGCAGCGTGAGCGGGATCGAGTGGGTTCGCGCACATTACCTCTACCCTGAGACACTGACCGACGAGCTGATCGACGTGATCTCCCAGCACGACAAGGTGCTTCCGTACATCGACATGCCGCTTCAACACGCTTCGGACTCCATGCTGCGTGCCATGCGTCGCGGGCACGGCGGCGAGCGCATGTACAAGGTCGTCGAGCGGCTGAGGGGCGCCATCACCGACATGGTGTTTCGGACGACCTTCATCGTGGGCCACCCGGGCGAGACCGACCAAGACTTCGACGAGCTTCGGCGCTTCGTCGAGTGGGCCGAATTCGATCACGTCGGCGTGTTCCTCTATTCGCCCGAAGACGGCACGCGCAGCGCCGATCTTGGAAACCCGGTCGACCCGGAGGTCGCGAAAGCACGATACGAAGCGCTCATGGAAACGCAGCGACCCCTCAGTCGCGAGCGGCTCGAGCTTCGGGTTGGCACCGAGCTCGACGTGCTCGTCGAGGGCATCAGCGACGAAAGCGATTTGCTTCTACAGGGGCGATGGTGGGGCCAGGCTCCCGAGGTCGACGGGAGTGTCTACCTCGCCAACGGCACGGCTCAGCCTGGAGAGATTCGCAAAGTCCTCGTGACCGACGCGGCTGACTACGATCTGATGGCCGACTTCATCGACGGCCCTCGGGGGCGCGATGCCCCGCCTGACGCAAAAGATCCACGGGTGCGCAAAGTTAAGCTACGAACCCTAACGTGACCTGGATCCGGGCCGGCCTCGTGCTCGCGACGCTCGCTGCGCTGGGCGGCTGCGCGACGGCAGTGCCTTCGATGTCGGGCGGATCGATCACGCCGCGGCATCGAACCGACCTCGGGCTCGGGGGCGCCGCGCGCGTGCCACTCGGTGACCTACGAGACCCGGTGGTTCCGGATCCGGGCGAGTCCGAATACCGATACGCCGCCGACGCGGGCGGTGTCGTGCCCATGGCGTACGGGCGCTACGGACTCGCCGAAAAATGGGACCTCGGCCTCATGGTGTCGGGGACGACGGTTCGCGCGGAGGCTCGTTTCGAGAGCCTTCTCCAACAGGGCACCACGCGAACCGTGCTGATGGTGGGCCTCGCGCCGTACGGCGGCTGGATCCCAGAACGGGACCAGTCGGGGAGCGGAGGCCGTGTCGGCTTCGAAATCCCCTTCACGTTTGGCGTCGAGATCGGAGGGATCTACGAGCTTTGGATCGGCGCCCGAGCCAGCGCGGAGGGGGTGTTCGGAGACTTTCAAATCTCAGGGTCGGACCAGCGCGCGAGCGGGGCGGGGATCCGAGCGGGTCCCGTGCTTGGAATGGCACTTGGCGTTCGTCGAATTCACGCGCTGGTCGAGCTCACGACGGCGTACGAGTACTGGTTCATCGACCACGCCGGCACGTCGCTCAATCGGGGCGGCTTCGTGCTGATCCCCGGCTTTGGCATCCGGTTTCGATTCTGACGACTCAGGCAGCTTTGGGCCGACGGGTATTCTTCTTTCGCGTCGGCACCGGAGGCGCTCTTCTTTCGCCGCGCAAGAGGTTACCGACGAAGGCGCCCATCAACGCCATCATCGTCGCCATCAAGGTGCCCAGCACATACGCGCCATCGGATAGCCGATAGACGTCCGCAATGCTCGCCAGGTAGACCATCGTCGGGATCGCCGCGAGAAGGCCGCCAACCGGGGGCTCGATGAAATTCTTGCCGGGAGAAACGTAGTTGATGGCGGCAGCGCCGACGAACCAGAGCACGATGGTGATCGCAATGCCGGGAAAACCCTGAGGGTCGTACGCCGGGATGATCATCGGAAGCAGTCCCAGCACGAGAGCGGCCGAGAGTAAGAACAGGCCGAACGAGATGGTGACCCAGCGCAGCTCGAACTCATCGGGCTGATGGCGCCGAGCGTGGAGCTCTTCCTCGGTGAGGTCGGACGCGAGCTCGGAAAGTCGCGCTCCGCATGCCTGACACCGCTCAATGCCGCGCCGATTCCCCGCGCCGCACACGTGGCATTCAATTCGTTCGGAAGCCATGTCCCCGGCGCCATTGTCCACGGGCGGCCCTCCGAGCGCAACTGCTCGTACATTCGAGGGAATCGGTGCGTACTTGACGCGCGGAACGGGGCGGCTACCTTCCCGCACCGCCCGAGAAAATGCGGGCTGAAGGAGGCCTCCGTGGCCCGTTTTATCGACGAGCTCAAGCGAACACACACCTGTGGAGAGTTGAGAGAGCAGCACATCGGTCAGGAGACCGTGCTCTTTGGCTGGGTCCAGAATCGCCGCGATCACGGCGGCTGCATCTTCATCGACCTCCGCGACCGAGACGGGCTGACGCAGGTGGTGTTCGACCCGGAGACCACCGACAAAGAGGCGTTCGAGACCGCCGACCAGGCCCGCTCCGAGTGGGTCCTCGGGATTCGGGGCAAGGTCCGAGACCGCGGCACCAAGGACGACGGGTCGAGCCTTCGCAACCCACGCATCGCAACCGGCGATGTCGAGGTGATCGCCCTCGAAGCGGCGATCTTCAACAAGTCGGAGACCCCGCCGTTCGAGATCGAAGACTCGATCAGCACTCACGAAGACAAGCGTCTCGAGTACCGCTACCTCGATCTGCGGCGACCGGCGCTACAGAAAAACCTCGTGATGCGCAGCAAGCTGAACCACGAGACGCGCAACTACTTCAGCGAGAACGGGTTCCTGGAAGTCGAAACGCCGTTCATGGTTCGCTACACGCCGGGCGGCGCGCGCAACTTCCTCGTGCCGTCGCGTCTCTACGGTGGCAACTTCTACGCACTCGCGGAAAGCCCGCAGCTCTACAAGCAGCTGCTGATGTGCGCCGGGTACGACAAGTACTACCAGCTCGTTCGCTGCTTTCGCGACGAAGACCTACGTATCGACCGGCAGCCCGAGTTCACCCAGGTCGACGTCGAGATGTCCTTCATCAACCAGGACGACCTCTTCAAAGTGCTCGAGGGTCTGGTCTTTCGACTCTGGAAAGAGGTCCTCGGAGTCGATCTTCACGACATCTATCCAAGCGGCGAGTTCCCGCGGCTGAAGTTCGCCGAATCGATGGAAAAGTACGGGAACGACAAGCCGGACATGCGCTTTCAGATGGAGCACGTCGACCTCACCGAACTGACCGTTGAACACGGCGGCGGCGGCATCGGCATGCTGGAGCCCATCGCGAAGAAGTTCGCCGATGGCACGTACCGGCGCGACCTTCCGACCGAGATCGTCAAAGCGATGGTCGTTCCGAGCGGACACGGCTTTTCCAGAAAAGACCTCGATGCACTCGAGAAGTTCGTGCGCCAGATGGGAGCCGCCGGCCTCGCTCGCGCGAAGGTCGATGGCGATGGGCAGTGGGTGCAAAGCCCGCTCGCGAAGATGGTCACGCCCGAGTTCCGCAAAGCCGTCAACGAAGCGGTCGGCGCAAAGGACGGCGATCTCATTCTGTTTCAGTTCGGGCCGACCTCGAAGGTTCACACCGTCATGGCGAACCTTCGTCTTCACATCGCGCGCAAGCTCGGCATCATCCCGGAAAGCGGAAGCGGCGGAGATTGGAACTTCCTCTGGGTCGTGGACCCACCGCTGTTCGAACGGAACGAAGAGAAGAAGCGCTGGGAGGCGGCCCACCACATCTTCACACGACCGCATGACGAGTGCATCCCGCTGCTCGACAGCGATCCGGGCAACGTGCTCTGCTACCGCTACGACCTCGTGCTCAACGGGTTCGAGATCGCGGGCGGCTCCATTCGTCTTCACGACCCCGAGGTCCAAAAGAAGGTGTTCGAGGTGATCGGTCTCGACGACGAAGAAGCGCGCGAAAAGTTTGGCTTCCTTCTCGACGCTCTGACCTACGGCGCGCCGCCCCACGGCGGCATTGCGTTCGGCATGGACCGAGTCGCAATGCTTGCGGCCGAGACGGAATCGATTCGCGACGTGATCGCGTTCCCGAAGACTCAGCGAGCCAACGACCTTCTGACGGGTGCACCCTCACGAGTCGACCCTGAGCAGCTGCTCGAGCTGAAGATCAAGACTCTCGAGTAGCGCGTTCTTGCCTGTTTTGGGGGCATTTCGCGCGATTGAATCCATGGAACTTGCCGGACGTCTCGATACCCGGACAATGGGAACCATGACGCACACGCACCGATCGATCCTCGCTGGACTGGCGCTCGCGGCTCTGACCATTCCGAGCTGGAACGTCGCCGACGCGAGCAACGACATCAAGGACTGCTACAACGTGTACGGTGAAGCGCGGTACGGGGCGTTCGCCTACAAGCACGTCGTGATCGTGCAGAACCGATGCGACGTCAGTCTGGCTTGCAAAGTGTGGACCGACGTCGATCCGGAGCCTCGCGTGAGCCTCAACGTCGGCCCGAAGGGAACCGGGGAGGCGATCACTCGCAACAACTCTCCGGCCCGTTCGTTCAAAGCCTTCGGCGAGTGCGAGGCGAACAAGTAGTCGCTCAGTAGAACGGGCTGTCTTCGGTGCGCGTGAAGAAGCGATGGAAGATCGCGTATCCCTGCGTGACGAGGTCGAGCTCGGTGTACTCGTTGGGCTGATGAGCCTGCGCCGCGTTGCCTGGTCCGAGGTTTACTCCAGGAACGCCGACCGAGTCGAAGCGTGCCACGTCGGTCCACGCCTGCTTGCTGCGAACATTGGCGACTCCGCACGTCATGAGGTGTCTCACGTACGGGTTGTCCGCGTGGGGTCGACCGGCCGGCGACAGATCGGTCGCTTCGACGTCGCAGCGGTCCCCGACGAACCGACGAACTTCGTCGAGCGCCTGTTCGGGAGTCTGCCCAGGCGCGAAACGGAAATTCACGTTTAGCTCCGCCGTTCCTGGCACGACGTTTCGAGCCCGGCCTCCCTGGAGGAGCGTCGGCGTCATCACCTCCCGAAAGAGGTAGCCGTCGATCTCGACGTCCGCGGGCTCGCGCTGCTCGAGCTCGCGCAGAAACTCTGCGGCTTTGTAGAGGGCGTTCTCACCCTGCCACGGACGCGCGCTGTGCGCGGTTCGGCCGTGAAACGTGAGCGTAACGTGAAGCGAGCCCATCGCGCCGAGCTGCATCTCGTTGTCGCTCGGTTCGAGGCACACCGCGAGGTCGAGCTCGTGCAGCTCGGGGAACGAGTCGAGAATGGGGCCCAGCCGGTTTTCCTCGAAAGGCCCTTCCTCGCGCTCGTAGAAGATCAGCCGGAGGTCGCACGGCAGCGCATCGAGGTCGAGCCGCTCGACCAGCTCGATCATGATGGCGAGCCCCGACTTCATGTCGGAAGCACCCGCTCCGTAGAGGCGATTGCCTTCGACGCGTGCCGGCCCGTCGTGCTGAGTGCGAACCGTGTCGAGGTGCCCGACCAGCGCGATGCGCGGCGCACCTTCCCGGCGAGCCGCGTGAACGATCAGGCTGTCGTGAAACCGGGTAATCGCGTCGCTTCCGAGGCTGGCTGCGAGCCTCTTCTCCACGTGATCGCACAGCGCCGCCTCTTCCCCGATCGGACTTGGGATCCGGGTGAGGTCGAGCAGCGTGTCGCGAAGCGCATGATCCAGATCGGTCATCAGTCGAGGAGCCTAGCAGGGAAGCCTAGTCGGTCACCTAGGGACATCGGACGGAAGATCCCAGTCGTCGAGTGCCCGGCTCACCTCGTGAGTGAGCGGAAGCGCCTCGACGTTCGTGTTGGTGAAGAGCGTCTGAAAGGAGCGTTTCCCTCGGCGAAGTGTTTCGTCTAGGACCGGACCCACCTCGGCGACGTCGTAGCGTGCAAGCATCGGTTCCCACGGTGAGTCCTGGCCGCGCCTTGGCGCGAGGACGGCAGCCTGACTTGGGTGGTCGGCGAGCACGCGAAGCACCCGCGCGCCGACGTAAGGCATGTCGCACGCGACCGCGATGACCCGCGTGTGACGTTCCGCGGCCGCGAAGTGGAACGCTCCCGAAAGCCCACCGAGTGGCCCGACTCCCTGCGGACGATCGTCGACGCGAGGAACATCGACGGCGATCGCGTCGTACGGCGCCGCATCACCGATGAAGGCCAGCGGCAACCTGGCCTTCCGACCTGCCGATACGAGCGATTCGACTAGGGTGAGGCTGCCCCCTGGGGCGATCAGCAACCCCTTGTCGGTACCCATGCGGCTCGACCGTCCGCCCACGAAGATCGCGAGGAGGGTGCCGGACATCTACGCGATGACGCCCGCCTCGGTCAGCACGCGATCTTCGAGCTTGTCAGCGAGCTGGTTCAGCTGGTCCTGTTGAATCGCGCTGGTGACGAAGTTGGTGAAGAACACGGTGAAGTACGAGGCCACGTCGAGAATGACCGCGATGACGGACGTGTCCTGGACCGGACCCAACCCGTTTCGCTCCTCGAAGTCGTTGATCTGCTGAGAGATGCGATAGTCGACCCAAATCCCGTAGATCGCGAACGTGAAAATCACGAGAAGGAAGTCGAGCCAGTAGCCGCGCCCCGTCGGCGTGTGGCCGTCGAGACGCTCGAGGTCTTCGTAGATGCCGTGGTACCAGAACGGCAGGTAAAGACCGAAACTGAAGACACTGAAGAGCAGAACGAGAATCGGTTCGCGGCGTCGGAGGAGAGGGCGCATGGCTTGTCGTCCGGCGTGATCCGTCCCATGAACGCCGGCGGCATGCAAGCGTCCAAAATCGCGGTGATCGGCGATGTTCATCTCTTCTGGGACGAGACCGACACCGCAATCTTCAACGAATCGGACTATGACCTCGTCCTCTTCGTCGGGGACCTCGCCGGCTACGTGCAGTACAAAGGGCTCCGTCTCGCTCGTTCGCTACGGGAGCTCCGCGTGCCGGCGATGTGCATCCCCGGGAACCACGACGGTTTACACGCGTTTCAGCTGGGCGCGGAGGTCGCGCCGCGCGCACATCGGCTTCGTCGAGTCTTCACCCAGGGGCAGTCGAGACGCTGTAAGAACCTCGAGGAAGCGCTCGGCCCGGTCGAGCTTCTCTCGTATGAACGTCGCCGACTCGAGGTCAACGGCGTGGCCCTCAACCTCGTCGCCGCTCGACCGCATTCGATTGGCGGAAAGCGGCTCGCGTGTATTCGTTATCTGCAAAAAGACTTCGACATTGGGTCGATGGACGACTCGTCCGCCCGCCTCAAGTCGCTCGTCGATGTCTGCGACGAAGCGCCGATCTTGTTCTTGGCGCACAACGGCCCCTCGGGTCTCGGCGACCGCGCCAACTCGATTTGGGGCTGCGACTTTCGAAAGAAGGAAGAAGACTGGGGTGACCGCGATCTCGAAGTCGCGGTGCGATACGCGCAGGAATCGGGTCGCCACGTGCTAGGCGCGGTGGCGGGTCACATGCACCGCCGCACGAAGAAAGGAAAGCATCGGCCGCTTTCGGTGGAAAAAGACGGGATGCTGTTTGTCAACGCCGCGGAGGTCCCACGTCACCGAGAGCACGAGGGCCGATTCAAACGCCACCACGTGAAGCTCGAGGTCACCGCGAAAAAGATGACCGCAGAAGACGTCTGGATCTGAGCCGAGGGCGCTACTTCACCTTCGTTTTGGCCTGGGCCATCTTGAGCACGTGCTTGAAGTGCTTTTTGTCGACGGGCTGGACCGACAGCCTCGCGCCTTTCTGAGTGACACGCATGCCGTCCAGCTGGGGCGTGTCCTTGAGCACAGGGAGCGAGATCTCGTCGTCGAACTTCTCGACGAAGCTGACGTCGACGAGTGACCAGCGGGGACTTTCCCTCGTGGACTTGGGGTCGTAGTAGCGACTCTTCCGGTCGAACTGCGTCGGGTCCGGGTACGCCTCCTTGCTGATGCGACAAACGCCGGCGACGCCGGGCGGCTTAGCGTTCGAATGATAGAAGAGGGCAAGGTCTCCGACCTTCATGTCCCGCATGAAGTTGCGCGCCTGGTAGTTCCGCACGCCGTCCCAAGGCTCCGACCCGTCGCGCTTTAGATCGTCGATCGAATACGAATCCGGCTCACTCTTCATCAGCCAATACTTCGTGCCACGCTTCGCCACGACCGAACTATGGCACACGCGATCGATTTCTCGACGTAGATTTGACCGCCGGAGACACCTCGGCCGATCATGGCGCCATCTTGGGCACCACCTGGTTGAAGGCGGTCATCGCCGGGCTCCCCCCTCTCGTCATCTACACCGCGACGGCGAGCGGATTCGCCCATTGGTTCGACAGCGGCGAGTTCGTCGCCGCCGCCGCTGATTTTGGGATCTCCCATCCGCCCGGCCAGCCGCTTGCAGCGATCGTTCTTGGTGCAGCGAATCTCCTGCCGCTCGGCCCGTTGGCGTTCCGAATGGCCTTGCTCTGCGCGCTCTTCAACACGTTCGCGGTCGTCGCGATGACCTTTGCGATCGAGCGGACGTTTCGCGCCGGCGACGCGATCAAGCCGTCGCTGTGTTTTCCGATCGCTCTCGCCGCGGCGTGGTGGGTCGGCGGGACCTATGCGTGGTGGTTCCAAGCCGTTCGACCCGAGGTCTACGCGATTCAGGCCGCGCTGCTGGCGTTCGCGATCGAGCGTCTCGTCCGCGTCTCGTTCGAAGGCCCGGAGGGCGACGTCCGTCCGCTGTTCCACGCCGCCCTGGCGTTCGGGCTCGCGCTCGCGAATCATCACTTCATCGCGCTGCTCGCCCTCATGCCGGCGCTTTGGCTGCTGATCGGGATACAGAAAACCTTCGGCTGGCGGCCGATCGGCTGGAGCTCCGTGTTCGTCGGCGCCGGTCTGCTGACCTATCTTTTCCTGCCGATTCGGGCGCTCGAGGAGCCGTTTCTCAACCTTGGCGACCCCTCGAGCCTCGGAAGGTTCTGGTGGGTGGTCTCGGCCAAGGCGTTTCAGAAGAGCGTTGAGCCCGACGCCGTCGCCCCGTTCGGTGAGCGCCTCGCGGACGTGATGCTCGTAACCGGAGAAGACCTCGACATCGTCGTCGTCATCATCGCTCTTCTCGGCGCGTACTTCATGCTTCGGGTGACCGCGACCCGAAAATACGCGCTCTTTTGGCTCACGCTTTGGGTCGTCTACGCGGTGGGTCGTGCGGCGCTCGGGTTCATCGTTGGAAACCCGGATGCAAGCGCCTACTTCATGCTCTCCTACGGCTCGATCGGAGTGTTCGCAGGGTTCGCGATCGGCATCGTTCTTTCCGCCATCGCGGAAGCGATTCCCTCGCGGCCGCGCCTGGCCCCTGCGCTCGGCATGATCGTGGCGCTTGCGTCGACTCTTCAGTTCGCCCGGTCTGCCGACGCCGCGTCGCTCGCAAACTTCATCGACACGGACGTTTTCGACGACGGACTTCGACGACGGCTTCCGGAGAGCGCCGTCGTGCTGGTCCACAATCCTCAGACGATCTTTCGGCTCTGGGGCGGCGAAGCCGAGGAAATGAACCGGCCCGACATCGCGGTCGTTCCACTTCCGCTGCTCAGCTACCCGAAGCTGGTCGAGACGCTGGTCGCCAAGGACCCCGAGCTCAAAGCCCTTCTTCGCAGCTACGTTCTCGAGGGTTCACTGAGCGCGTCGGAGCTTCAGAGTCTTTCCGCCGAACGACCCGTCTTCGTCGAAATGGACGTGCGAATCGAGCCCGAGCTCATGGAGCTGATCGTCCCCGAGCAGCTCTACCACCGAGTGCTCACGGCGGACCTCACCGACAACGACGAGGCAACGGCTGCTCAGCGCCACGCGCTCGAGTGGGGCTCTCTTTATGCCCGCCTCGGATGGCCGCTCGACCCGCACACCGTGGCGCAGCTGATGTGGCGACACTACGCGGATTCCCTCTATTTCGCTGGGATCGGGGACATTCAGGCCGCGCAGCGCTCGGTTGCCGCGGGCCTTCGTCTGAATCCGCTGGCGGCCCAGCTCCGAGCACTCTCGGACGCGCTCGACGAGGCGACACCCGGCGAGCCTCTCGACGTCGCACCGTTTACGGTTCGCTAGCGGGCCTGCCGCTCGGCGCGTCTGGCCCGCCGGTAGACCTCATAGAGGCTCTGGCGGATCTGCGGGGGAACGCTCTTTCGAAGATCGATCTTCCACGCACCGTCGAGCTTCTCGAGCACGATGGGCTCCATGCCGCTCGACTCCGGCGCGACGGCGACCTGAGCAACGTCGCCCTCGACCGACACGGCGAGGTCCTCCTTGGCGGCAACGAGCTGACCGAAGACGAACCCGCCAAGCGCATGGTCGTGCTCGCCCTGCCAGTCCCCAAAGCAGCTGCGAAAGAGCTCGTTATCCAGGAGCTCGAAACGCTCCCGCGCCTGGAGACGCCGCCTCGCTTCGTCCTGTGACATCTTCTCGACGCCGTAGGCACGGAAGAGTGTGTTGATCGTCGCCTCCGGAGTGTCGAAGCCGACGGGTTCGGTATTGCGCGTGCAGGAAGCGAGCACGAGTACCGAAAGCAGAATCCGCAGAGGGTGGCGCACGGCTCGGTTATCCCCTCGAATCGGGTCGCTGTCGAACTATTGACGGTGCGTTCACCGTGCTTACTTTGCGGTGAAATGCGATTGGATCGACTCACCACCAAGACACGCGAGGCGTTGGTCGCGGCCCAACAAAACGCGGCCGATCGGGGCAACCCGGAAGTATATCCCGAGCACCTGATGCTCGAGCTCTTCGCCCAGGCGGGCGGCCTGGCCCCGGCCATCGTGGAGAAGGCCGGCGGCGACCTGCAGGGGCTGATTCGAGCCCTTGGCGCAGTGCTCGACCGCATGCCCAAAGTGGCAGGAGGCGCAGAGCCCAACCTGTCATCTCGACTTCGAGACCTGCTCAACAAGGCGTGGAAGGAAACCGAGGCGCTCAAGGACGAGTACACGTCCGCCGAGCACGTGCTGCTCGCGGCGTACGGCGACAGCCAGCTCAAGAAGACCCTCGAGGCACAGGGCATCGACCGAAACAAGCTTTTCGGAGCCGTCCAGGAAGTTCGTGGCAGTCAGCGCGTCACCGATCCCGACCCGGAGGGGAAGTTCCAGGCACTCGAGAAGTACACGCGCGATCTCACCGAGGCCGCGCGCGAAGGCAAGACCGATCCCGTGATTGGGCGCGATGAAGAGATTCGTCGGGTCATGCAGGTGCTTTCGCGCCGCACGAAGAACAACCCGGTGCTGATCGGCGAGCCCGGCGTCGGTAAGACCGCCATCGCCGAGGGCATCGCCCACCGCATCGTTCAGGGCGACGTGCCCGAGGGGCTTCAAGACAAGCGGCTTCTTTCGCTCGATCTGGGCGCCATGGTTGCCGGCTCGAAGTATCGAGGCGAGTTCGAAGAGCGGCTCAAGGCGGTTCTCCAAGAAATCGAGGATTCCAAAGGCGAGATCATCCTGTTCATCGATGAGCTTCACACGCTGATCGGTGCGGGCGCCTCCGAAGGGTCGATGGATGCGAGCAACATGCTCAAGCCGGCGCTCGCGCGCGGCGAGCTTCGTTGTATCGGGGCGACCACCCTCGACGAATACCGGAAGCACATCGAGAAGGACGCGGCGCTTGCACGACGCTTTCAGCCCGTGTTTGCAGGCGAGCCTTCCGTACCGGATACCATCGGAATTCTGCGCGGCCTCAAGGAGCGCTACGAGATTCACCACGGCATCCGCATCCAGGATTCGGCGATCGTCGCCGCGGCGACGCTGAGCAACCGCTACATCACCGACCGGTTCCTGCCCGACAAGGCGATCGACCTCGTCGACGAGGCTGCGTCTCGACTCAAGATGGAAATCGACTCGCTGCCGGCGCCGATCGACACGGTCGAGCGCAAGGTCACGCAGCTCGAGATCGAACGTGAGGCCCTCAAGAAGGAAAAGGACGAGGCAAGCAAGAAGCGTCTCGGAGATCTCGAAAAGGACCTTTCAGACCTTCAAGAGCAGCGCGACACGATGCGCGCCCAGTGGCTCCGCGAGAAGGAGCTGATCACCGAAATCCGTGAGAAGAAGGAGCTCGTCGAGAGCCTTCGTCTCGACCTCGGGCGGGCGGAGCGTACGACCGAGTACGAAACCGCCGCCCGACTTCAGTACGGAGAAATCCCCGCGGCGGAAGCTGCTGTGACCCAGGCCCAAGAACGGCTTGCGGAGCTCCAACAGAGCACTTCGTTCCTGAAGGAAGAGGTGACGGACGAAGACATCGCCGAGGTCGTGTCCAAGTGGACGGGCATTCCCGTCAGCAAGATGCTCGAGGGCGAAAAAGAAAAGCTCCTTCACATGGAAGACAGGCTTCAAGAGCGTGTCATCGGCCAAGACGAGGCCGTCGTCGCAGTGTCGAACGCGGTGCGCCGCTCGCGCGCCGGCCTGAGCGAACCCAATCGTCCGATCGGCTCGTTCCTGTTCCTGGGACCCACAGGCGTCGGTAAGACCGAGCTCGCGAGAGCGCTCGCCGAGTTCCTCTTCGACGACGACAAAGCGATGATTCGCCTCGACATGAGCGAGTACATGGAAAAGCACGCGGTCGCGCGCCTCATCGGAGCGCCTCCCGGCTACGTCGGCTACGAGGAGGGCGGCCAGCTCACCGAACCGGTTCGGCGTCGCCCGTACTCCGTCGTGCTGTTCGACGAGGTCGAAAAGGCGCACCCGGACGTGTGGAACGTGCTGCTACAGGTGCTCGACGACGGTCGACTGACCGACGGCCAAGGCCGCACGGTCGACTTCAAGAACGTCGTGATCATCCTGACGTCGAACGTGGGCTCCCATCACATCATGGCGCTCGACGACGAGGAGCAGATGCGGAAAGCCGTCATGGAAGACCTACGTGACGCGTTTCGTCCCGAGTTCCTCAATCGGCTCGACGAAACGATCATCTTCCACAGGCTCGACCGTGGTCAGCTTCGGACCATCGTGGACGTTCAGCTTAGGAACTTCGAGAAGCGGCTCGCGGAACGCGACATGCGGCTCGAGATCACCGATGCGGCAAAGGACTACCTCGCGAACGTGGGCTACGATCCGACCTACGGAGCAAGGCCGCTCAAGCGCGCGATCCAGCGTCATCTCGAAAATGGACTCGCCGAGGACATCCTCGCGGGACGCTTTGCCGCGGGCGACACCATCGTGGTCGATGCCGGCGAAGGGGAGCTGACGTTCAAGGGCGTTGGGGAAACGGAAGCGGAGGAGCGAGGACCCGAGTCGGATCGGGTTTGACGACCCGGTCCGCGGTCCTCGCGCGGAATGCGCGAGACCCAGGCATGCGAACTGAGGCTTCATTGGCCTCTTTTCGGTGTGATCACGGCGATTTACACCACATTGTGGCGGCTTGGTTGCGCGGGTGGGTACACTATGCAACCTTCCCGCGCTCTTGAGAGGAGCCGAAAAGTTCATGGTCGAGACCGTACAGTGCAAACCCATCGAAGTTCATGTTGGCGAACGTGGACTGGAGCGTGCGGTCAAGCATCTCAAGCGTAAGATGGCGACCGAAGGAATCCTTCGAGAGCTCAAGCGCCGCCGTCACTACATGAAGCCTTCGATCAAGAAGCGAAAGAAGTCCGCGGAGGCTGCCCGCCGTCGACGCAAGCGCGTCCGGCAGATGGCGAGCGAACGGCCTTACTAAGCCGCAGCCACTCCGTCGGTCATTCCGAAGGCGTGATCGCTTCTGGCTCGTGACGTGGCCCAGGGCTCCACGTGAAGCGCCGGCCCGTTTGCGCCTCGAGGAAGCGAGCGAGCTTGTGGAAGTCGCTTCCGTAGTCGATGAAGCGAACCTCGGTCTGAAGCGTCTGCGAGTTGATCAGCTCCGCGAACGGAACGTACACCAGCTCGAGCTGACCCTCGACGCTCACCATGTGACCGTCGAGGCCTTCCTCGACCAGCGCGCGATAGGCCCCTATGCCTAGCTGACTTCCGAGCATCACGTCGAATGCGTGCGGGGGCGCGCATCGCGATTCGTATCCAAGCTGGATGTGGCGTACCTTCTTGCGGCGTCCGGTCCGCTCCTCGTATCGCGCCTCGACCCGATCGCTCACGAGCTTCGCGAGGTCGAGCGAGCTGAGCCGAAGGTGACCGTGCTCGTCTCGCGGCATGCCCACGACGGCATCGGCGGGCAGCATCTCCGCAAGGCCTTCGGCGAGCACGATCGTGCCGTAGAACTGGTCTCGACGTTCGCGCTCGAGGATCATGGCGACGATGCGCTCCACCAGCGCGGGCACAGAAAGGCGTACCTCGACTCTGGTTTCGCCGCTTACCGGGTCGGTGTGCTTCTCTTCGACGGCGAGGTCGCCTCGGACGTCCTCCGTGGAGACCACCATGCTGGCCTCACCGGTAATCGCGACTCCGTAGGAAAGCCAACCGGCTTTTCGCCCCATCGTTTCAACGATGAAGTAGCTGCTCGTCGCGATGCAGTCGGCACGAAGATTCAGAAGCTCCTTCGCCATCACGTCGACAGCTGTGAAGAAACCAAAGGTGAAGTCGATGCCGCGATAGTCGTTGTCGATGGTTTTCGGCAGGTGAACGACCCGAATCCGTTCGTCCTCAGCGACATGGTGCTTCTGGTATTCGTAGAGATAGTTCGCGGTCTTTAGGGTGTCGTCGCCACCGATCGAGATCAGCGCGTCGACGCCGAGATCGGACAAGGCCCGATAGACTCGGCGCAGCCGGTCGGTCTTCTCCGGGTCGAGAAGGTCCTTCGGACAATCGATCGCCGCCCCCGGATTTGCGCGCGCGGTCCCGATGATGATGCCTCGGGTGTTGCGGATCCCGCGAATGTCAGGTGGCTCGAGTCGTCGATAGTCTTCCGACGCGACCATCGGTCGCGATGCTCGGTCGTACTCCTGGAGGTTGGTGTATCCATGGAAGATGCCCAGAACTTCTGCGCCCGCTTCGAGGAACGAAGTCGCCGCAGCGGCGATGACCGCGTTGGCGGCAGGTGCCGGCCCGCCTGAGAACACGATGGCAACGCGATTGATTGGTTTCACGGGTCGCACTCTATTCCCGAGCGAGCCGGATTGCCATCCCCTCGGCAAGGCGCTGTACTCTGACCGAACGGATGCCAATCGACCCCGACAGCCTCGGTTACGAAACAGACCCGATACACTACGCGTACGACTGGAGAGATACCGTGCTCTACGCGCTGGGGGTTGGCGCTACGCCCGAGGAGGAGCTCGACTACCTCTTCGAGGGGCGAGGTCCGAAGGTCGTCCCGACGTTTTGTACGATCCCCACCTTCAAAGCGTTCGACCCGCTGGTCGACCGAATCGGCTGCGATCGGACCGGGATGGTGCATCACTCACAGGAGATCACGTCGTTCAAACCGATGAAGCCGGAGGCCAAGCTCCTGATCAAGGGCCGAGTCGACGGTCTCTACGACCTGAAGCGCCTCGCGATGGCCGTGTTCGTCATCGATGCGTACGACGAGAGCGAAGAGCTGGTCGCCCGCGGTGAGGTGACGCTCGCGCTCCTGAAAGACGGGCGCTTCGGTGGGCCGCGACCACCACGCGCCACGCGGGTCACCGTACCGGACCGCGACCCGGATTTCGAAGCGGTCGAAACGATCTCCGATACGCAGGCGCTTCTGTACCGGCTGAACGGTGACTTCAATCCGCTCCATGCCGATCCTGCGTTCGCGGCCGACGTCGGCTTCGACCGCCCCATTCTCCACGGTCTTTGCACGTTTGGATACGCAGGCCGGGCGGTCGTACGACACGCCTGCGACGGCGATCCCGACCGCCTGTGCACACTGCGCGCCCAGTTCAGCAACCCGGTCTTTCCCGGCGATAGTTTGGTCGCTCGCGGGTGGCACGAAGACGATCGTGTCATTCTTTCGGCGAGCACGCGGGAGCGCCCGGGCGACGCGTGCCTCACGCAGGCGTTCGCGACACTTCGGTGAGCGTGCTTGGCGCGTCGATGGCTTGCTGCTACGCGCTTGTCTGATGGCGAAGCGCTTTGATCAGAAGGTTGTTTGGATCACCGGTGGAGGCAGCGGCATCGGCCGTGCCATGGCGGTTGAGTTTGCTCGAGAAGGGGCAGCGGTAGCCGTGTCGGGACGTCGGGAGGAGCGACTCGCAGATGCGGTCGGCTCGATCGAAGCCGCCGGCGGAGTAGGGCTCCCCGTTCGCTGCGACGTCACCGACGAAGCCTCGGTTGCGGAAGCGACCCAGACCATCGTCCGGGAGCTGGGCGGAATCGACGTGGCCGTCGCGAATGCGGGCTTTGCGGTTGCGGGGCGAATCGAAAAGCTCTCGGCGGCCGACTGGCGACGCCAGCTCGATACCAACGTGATCGGCGCAGCGATGGTGGCGCGCTACGCGATTCCGCACCTCCGCGAGCGAAAGGGAAGAATCGCTTTGGTCGGAAGCATCGCATCGATGGTCGCCGTCCCGGGAATCGGCGCCTACACCGCCTCGAAGTATGCGGTCCGAGCAATCGGCCTCACACTCTCCGCGGAGCTACACGGAAGCGGCGTGAGCTGCACCACTCTGCACCCCGGCTACGTCGAAAGCGAGATCAATCAGGTCGATAACCAGGGTCGATTCAATCCGGACCGTGAAGACCGCCGCCCCAAGCGCTTGATGTGGCCGGCGGACCGTGCGGCACGGGTGATGGTCGACGCGATCGCGAAACGGAAGCGCGAGTATACGTTCACCGGTCACGGAAAGGTGGGGGCCTTCGCGGGGCGTCATCTGCCAGGGCTCGTGCACCTCGGCGTCACTCGCTCGAAGAACTGAGCCTCACTCGACGACGTAGCGGAACATGATGAGAAGGTAGGTTTCCTTCCGTCCACCGATGTCTTGCCGCAGCGCCACCTCGGTCGCGATCTTGTCTTTGTTGAAGCCGGCAGCTGCGGTGAGCTGATTGAGATTTCGGCCTGCGTCGTGACGGTAGCCGAACCTCAGCGGGACGAGCTCGCCCGCTATGTAGGCCGCGCCCGCTCCCGCGATGAGCTCGTTCTTTTCGAAGGTCGTGAAGTCGATCAAGACGTCGCCGCCGATGCTGAACACCTCGACCGGTGCGAGCGACACGCTGCCGCCCGCCATCTGTGGCGCGAGCGCGGAGTAGGTCTTGATAAGATTGTAACCAAGTCCGGCAACCTTCAGCCAAGGGATCGGCGTCACGGTCAGCGACGCGTCCATCGTGATGCCGTCGAAGGTCGGCCCGACGCGCTGACCGTCCACAGTGTCCGAACGAAGCTGCGCCCAGCGAAACCCAAGTCCAATACCGAGCTGAGGGATCGCCTGCACCCCGATCGAGGACCGCCAGTCCCAACCGCGATAGCGACGATTGTTCCCGCCGAACACACCGCGAAAGCTCGTGCCGATGGCCAGCTTCTGCGCCGTCGTGGAATCGCTGATCGCGCTTCCGATCGTCCAGTACGTGCCGCCGTTGCTCCCCGGAATGATCTGGGAGAAGGCCTCGACGTTGTAGGTCGAAACCGCCGCCATGTTCGACGCGTTGTAGGCGAGACCCGAGATCGCCGTCGCGCCCGCACGCACGCCGGCGCCCATTCCGAGGCCGTAGGTCGTCTCGAGCGTGTCTTCCGTGGGGATCTGATCCGGCTGGGCTACGCCTGCAACACCAGGAGGTGCTTCGACCTGGCCCCACGCCTTGTTTGCCGGGAACGACGCGGCGAAAAGAACCACGATCGCCGCCCCCCAGAACGCTCGATTTGCCCCCATGGGTGATACTCCCGGGGAAGCTAACAGTGATGGATCACCCCTCCAAATTGTCGACTCCATTGCGATAAATGGAGAACGAGCAAGTGGAGTCGAGCCTTCCCGCCAAGGAGGATTGTTCCGCCGACGAGGCGCGCTAAAGCGAGGGGATGCTGGATTCGCTTCTCGACAAATCGGTCGTTGGATACACGTCGCTTGGGTATCGCTGGCGACGCCATGCGCAGATCGACACGAACTTGGAAGGTCGAGTCGCGCTCGTGACCGGCGCCACGTCGGGCCTTGGCAGAGCGGCGTCGGAAGAGCTTGCGCGCCTCGGCGCGACGCTCATCCTCGTCGGGCGGAACCCCGAAAAGACGGAACGGGTCGTCCGTGAAATCCGCGACGCCACCGGGAACTCCAACGTTCGAAGCGAGATCGCCGACCTCAGCATCATGAGCGAGATTCGAGCGCTCGCGGCTCGCCTCGAGGCACCGATTCATCTGTTGGTGAACAACGCGGGAGTCCTTCTACCGACGCGTCAGGAGACGGAGGAGGGGTACGAGATGACGTTCGCCACGAATCTGCTCGGGCACTTTCTGCTGACCGAGCTGCTGCTCGACAAGCTCGAGGCGCCCGCGCGGATCGTGAACGTATCTTCGGGTGGAATGTACACGCAGCGGATCCGTGTCGACGATTTGCAAATGGAACGCGGCCGATACGACGGGGCGGTGGCCTATGCTCGAACGAAGCGCGCGCAGGTCATTCTCACCGAGCTCTGGGCGGAGCGCCTCCGAGATCGGGGCATCGTCGTCCATTCGATGCACCCCGGTTGGGCCGACACCCCCGGCGTGTCGGGCTCGCTTCCAAGGTTCTACAAACTCACCAAACCTCTGCTTCGTAGCCCGGCAGAGGGAGCCGACACCATCGTGTGGCTCTGCGCATCTCCCGAAGCGGCGCGCTCCACCGGCTTGTTCTGGCACGACCGAAAGCCGAGGCCGACCCACCGAATGCGAAGCACGCGGGAATCCGAAAACGACCGAGAGGCCCTCTTCGACGCGCTCAGTAGTATGATCGCGGAATGAAGGTGAAGCCGCGCAAGGGCGGACGCTACCGCCGGCGCGCGATGACAATCGGACTGTACGCTCTCGGTTGGCTGGCACTGACGGCGACCTTCCCGGTCTGGTTCATCGGTGCCTTCCTGGTCGGTCTGTGGCGACGGAAGCACTTCATCATCTTGCGGCTCCTATCGTTCGGGTGGTTCTACCTGGGTTTGGAGCTCTTCGCGCTCGTCCGAATCGCAGCCGTGTTCCTGCTACGGCGAGGTGAAGCTCGAAACGAGGCGCTGTTCGGACTCCAAACCTGGTGGGCCCATCTCAACCTGGCGGTCGCTTCATCGATGCTTGGCCTTCGCTTCGAGGTCGAAGGCGCGGAGGGCGCGACTCCAGGGCCCTCGATCCTGCTCATTCGTCACGCGAGCATCCTCGATACGCTCCTTACCTCAGTCTACGTACAGCGGCCGACTGGGTTCAGGGTTCGCTATGTGGTGAAGCAGGAGCTGCTCTTCGATCCGTGCATCGACATCGTTGGGAACGAGCTCCCAAACTACTTCGTCGATCGTTCGGGAGACACGATCGCCGAGCTCGAGGGAATTCGAGACCTCGTGTCGGATCTAGGAACCGAGGGCGTACTGATCTTTCCGGAGGGAACACGGTTCTCGGAGGAGAAGCGGGCTCGAGCGCTCGAAAAACTCGAAGCGCGCGGCTTCCCGCTCTATGACGAGGCTCGAGCGATGTCCAAGGTGTTGCCCCCGAAGCCGGGCGGCGTCCTTACGTTGCTCGACGCGCTCCCTGATGCCGACTGCGTGTTCTTCGCGCACGTGGGACTCGAGCGGTTCGCCCGAATCAAAAACCTCCTCGACGGTTCGGTCGTAAACTCCGACGTGCGCGCAAAGCTTTGGCGCGTCCCGTGTTCAAACGTGCCGCGAGGAGAACACGAACGACTGCAATGGCTCTACGACGAATGGTCGAAAGTCGATGCCTTCGTCCGAAACATGCTTGAAACGAAGTGAGTCTTCGGTGGAAAAGCTGTGGACGAAGAGTTGAAGACGTCACATTCCCCCATCTTTTAGCTACGGAAAGAGTAGCGATTGCTGTGAGTGAAGTGGGTGCGGAACGGCGACTGATGTTGCGCGAACGATAACCAGACGTATTCCGGAGTGATTGCAACAGCTTGTCAACAGCGATGAAACAACAGGCGGAGCGCTGCGTGTTCATGTCAAAAAAACTGCGCTCGAATCTTTTGCGATCACACGCGCTTAGAAATTTGTTTCTCGATCACCGTAGACGCGTTGGAATCACGCTGCTAGCTTCGGCGCCCTTCACTCAGAAGTCGCCAGTCGGCGGTCGCCACGTCGGCTGAAGTAGGTGGCAAATAGGCTTGGGAATTCGTCCCCATCCGCAGTGTGGATAGGTTGGGGACGTCGATGGTGAATTGCGTGTTTTAGGGGGCTTTGGTGACGATGGAACGACTGTGGGAACAAGCTCTGGATAGTCTGAAGTCGAACCTCTCTGAGGAGAATTTCGAGACCTGGCTGGAGCCTGTGCAGTTCGATGGAATCGACGCCGACGCGCTGGTGTTGCGCATTCCGAATCAGTTCTTCGCCGACTGGATTTCGGCCCACTACCTCGACATGATCTTTGAAACGCTCCAGCGTGAGGCAGGCGAGACGGTTGTCCCCACCAGGGTGCGTTGGGAGCTCGACGAGACCTTGCGCGAGAAAGCGCAGGCCGCTCGCGAGTCGGTCGTCGTCCCTGCGAAAGCACCTCGAGCGACACCGCAGCGCCCGCAGACGGCCGACCTCAACCCCAAGTATCGATTCAAGAATTTCGTAGTCGGGCCGGCCAACCAGCTCGCCCACGCGGCCAGCGTGGCATGCGGATCGGATCCGGGTCGTCGCTATAACCCGCTCTTCATTTACGGGGGCGTCGGGCTCGGGAAGACTCACCTGGTCAATGCAATCGGCCACGCGATCCTTCAGCGAAACCCGCGCGCACGCATTCTTTACGTCTCGGCGGAGCGCTTCACCAACGAGTTCATCTGGTCGCTGCAGAACCACGAGATCAATCGCTTCCGCGAGCGCTACCGTCTTGAGTGTGACGTCCTTCTGATGGACGACATCCAGTTCCTCGCCGGTCGCGAGCAGACCCAGGAAGAGTTCTTCCACACCTTCAACGCGCTCTATCACTCCGACAAGCAGATCGTCGTGACGTCGGACGTCTACCCTCAGCAGATTCCCGAGATGCAGGAACGCCTGATCAGCCGTTTCCAGTCGGGGATGGTGGCTGACGTTCAGGCGCCGGAGCTCGACACCCGCATCGCGATTCTCCAGCAGAAGGCGGAGAGTGAAGGCATCGAGTTACCGAGCGAGGTTGCGCTCTTCTTGGCGCAGACCGTCCGCAGCAACGTGCGCGAGCTCGAAGGCACGCTCCTTCGTATCGCTGTGAAGGCCGAGCTGCTCCGCCTGCCGATCGACCTCGAGCTCGCAAAGGACACGCTTCGTGCGGTGGCCCCGAACCACGACACGGTCACCACGGTCGAAGACATTCAGCGGATCGTGTGCGGGTACTTTGGCATTCGTTTGGTGGACTTGAAGTCGCGGCGGCGACACCGCGCGGTGAGTTTTCCCCGGATGGTTGCGATGTACATTTGCCGACAACGCCTCGGGACTAGCTATCCCGAGCTTGGCGAGCGCTTTGGCGGCAAAGACCACACCACGGTCATCAGTGCGGTCCGCAAAATCGGCGGGCTGGTCGAGGCTCAGGACGAGCGCGTTCTAGGCGCCGTAGGTGCCATTGAGCGCAAGCTCGGCATCTGAAGTGAGCCGCGTTTTTTTGCCTCGATGGGGGTTGTGCGGGGGGCCGGGTCATGCCGAGCCTCCCGCACGCTTTTGGTGTATACCAGCGCCTGTGTTGGACCTGAGATCAACCTGGGGATGACGCTTGGGGTTCTTTCGGAGTTTCGGGACTCCACACTTTGAGCACGATCGATCAACGGCCTGGGTTTCGCGCAAAGTACAATCGTTCCAACTGCTTACCTTGCTTCATTCACAATCCACAGGCGTTAAGACGACGAAGAATTTTAAAATTAGAAGATCTAACGCGGTGGATAAAACGCACTCGTCCCTCATGGAGTAGACCGAAGTATGGAGCTCACGATCGAAAAGCAGCAGTTTCTCCGTGGCCTTGCGCGTACCCACGGCGTCGCTGACCGCAAAAGCTCGATGCACATTCTGTCGAATGTGTTGGTCGCGGCAGAAGGGCCTGACCGGCTTCGCTTGTCTGCGACCGATCTCTACCTCGGTGTGACGGCCGTCGTTCCCGCGTCGATCAAGAAGGGCGGCACGATCGCGGTCGCCGCCCGAACGCTCTTCGACATCGTGAAGAACCTGCCCGACGGTCAGGTGACGTGGACCCTGAGCGATAGCCATGCCGTCGAGCTTCGCTGCGGCAAAGTGCGCTACCGAATCCCCGCGATGCCGGGGGAAGACTTCCCTCCGCTCCCAAACCCTGGAGACGCGGATTTCGCCCATCTCGAGGCGCCGGTGCTTTCGGAGCTCATCGGGCTCACCCAGTATTCGATGTCGCACGACGACACTCGGCCTCATCTCGCAGGTACGCTCTTCGAAGGAGACGGGAAAGTCGTGCGCATGGTCACGACGGACGGACATCGCCTTTCGAAAGCCGAGCACAAGGCCAGCGGGAAGGGCGCGATGATGAACTTCAGCATGCTCGTTCCGCACAAGGGCATCAGCGAGCTCAAGCGGCTTCTCGACGACATGAAAGCGTCCAAGGGGAAGGGCGACGACGGGGCAACGATCGGAATCGCGACCTCCGGCGGCAATGCGTTTTTCGTGCGAGACGATTTGTCTCTCAGCGTGAAGCTCGCCGACGAGAACTTCCCGCCTTACAGCAAGGTCATCCCGAGCAAGCAGAGCCGCACCGTGGTGGCTGCCCGCGGGGCGTTGGTCGAAGCACTTCGGCGCATCAGCCTGGTCGCGAACGACAAGAGCGGAGGCGTCCAGCTGATCATCGAGCCAGGGCTTCTTCGCATCCAGAGCCAAAACCCCGAAGTGGGCGAAGGCAGTGAAGATGTCGATGTCGACTACGCCGGAGAAGAGCTTCGTATCGGATTCAATGCGCGGTACCTGCTCGATGCCTTGACCGCGATGACCTACGACGAGGTGGCCATCGAGCTCAGCGGCGAACGCGACCCGGGTGTGCTCAAGCCGGTTGGCGACGATGACCGCTTCATCGGCGTGATCATGCCGATGCGCATTTAGGGCGCCCGTTGCCCGGGGAGCATCCAAGCCGAATCACGAAGCTTCGAGCGCGGGGTTTCCGAAACTTGGGCGCGCTCGAGTTTGAAGCGGGCTCACATTTCAACGTGATTCACGGCGACAACGGGGCCGGAAAGTCCAATCTTCTCGAGGCGATCTACTACCTGGGCGCGCTCAAGAGCTTTCGGGGCGCAAAGGTCGAGGACCTGATCGGACTCGACGACGAGCGCGCGTCACTCGAGGCGATTCTCCAGGGTGGGCCTGCTCCTCACCGGCTTCGGATCGACATTGCGCGCAGGGAGCGCCGAAAGCTGCAGCTCGATGGCAAGCGACCGCGTTCGACGAGCGCCTGGGTGCAGACTGTACGGATGGTCCTGTTTCATCCGGGAGACCTCGTGCTTGCCGCCGGCTCTGCGGACAAACGTCGCGCGTTCATGGATCGCATGCTCGAACAGATGGACCCAATCTACGCGAGCACGCTTGCAAGCTACGAGAAGGCCCTCCGTAGCCGCAATCGACTCTTGAAGGAGGAACGAGTCGACCGAAGGTCGATCCGGGCCTACGACGCGATTCTCAGCAAGGCAGGGGCGGTTGTTGGACAGGCGAGGAGGGCGCTGATCGAAGATCTCGGTCCTCGCGTCGAGCGAGCGTTCACCGACGTGTTTGCCGGTGACGTTCCCTTGGCGGTGCGATACCTCCCACGCGTGGACCCAAGCGAAGAGGCGATCGCCGAAACACTGGAACGCTCATTCGAAAAGGATCGGGCTCGTGGATTCACAGCGGACGGACCGCACGGTGACGACCTCGAGCTTCGTCTGCACGACGTCGGGGCTCGGCATCATGGGTCTCAGGGGCAGCATCGAACCATCGTGTTGGCGCTGAAGACGGCGGAGCTCGACCTTTTGACCGAACGGACGGGACGTGTGCCCATCCTGCTGCTCGACGACGTGTCGAGTGAGCTCGACCGGAGCCGAAACCGTAGGTTTTTCGAGGTGTTGAGCCACGCAGGGGGCCAGGTTTTTTTGACCACCACGCACCCGGAATTCATCCTGCTCGAAAACGACCGCGTCGATTTCGAAGTGCAGGGGGGGCGAGTCACTCGATGATTCGAGCGCTCTTGATGTAGTCGAGCTTCGGGAAGCTCTCTTTGAGGTAGGCGTTGCCTTCGTTCTGCATGCGACCCTGCGAAGGACCTCGTCCTCTGGGCGCGCCTTCGCCGTAGCCACTGTACAAGGCGTCGACCACCGCCATGTCCTCGACCTTGCCGAACGGGGCGAAGCCCATGCCGTCGAGACGGGAGTTGTCGGCGAAGTTGATGAAGAACTGGGTCGTTCGACTGTTCGGGCCGGAGGTTGCAAACGTGACGGTGCCGCGTGTGTTGCTCGCCATCACGCGGTCGTCAGGGATGGACTTCGCTCGCCACTCCGCATTGGTCGCAGGGTCGCCGCTGATTCCCACCTGCGCCATGAAACCGCTGATCACCCGGAAGAACGCCACGTCGGTAAAGTAGCCTTCGTTCACGAGCTCGTAGAAACGGGCTGCACCAATCGGGGCCCAGTCCGTGTGGACATCGATGATGATCGGACCTTTCGTCGTATCGAGCTCGACTTTGTACTGCGCGGGGGTCGTGGGCTTGGGGAGCCCTTCCTCGGCAGTTTTCTCCGCCGCAGCTTTCTCCTCTACAGGCGCTTCGGTCTTGGCGGTTGCTTCTTCGTTCTTGGGGCAACCGACGAGGAGAGCGCCGGCGAGGATGCACAGGGTGGCTGTTCGCATGGCCGTACCTTGGCAAGAGAGGCCGATGACGCAAGCGACTTAGCTGTCGAACAGTCCGCGCAGCTTTTTGAGAAAACTGGCCTGCTGAGTGTGCCCCTGGTCGCCGATTTCGTTCGCTAGCTCGGAGATGAGCTTCCGCTGACGACGGCTGATTTCCTGGGGCACCTCCACCACCACAGTGACGAGCTGATCGCCCTTACCGTAGCCTCCGTAGACCGGAATTCCCTTGCCTCGAAGGCGGAACACCTTGCCCGACTGCGTGCCCGGCGGGACCTTCATGAGGACTTTCCCCTCGAGGGTCGGCACGTCAATGCTGGCTCCGAGCACGGCCTGGGGGAACGAAATGGGGACACTGACGAGGATGTCGGCGCCCTCTCGCTGGAAGAGCTCGTGGTCGGTGACCTTGATGTTGATGTGAAGGTCGCCATTGCCGGACGCGCTCGCTTCTCCTGCGCCCCGGACGGTTCGAACTGCGCCGTCTTGCACTCCGGCCGGGATCTTCACGCTCATCATCTCGGGGCGCATCTTGCTCCCGGTGCCTTTGCAGGCTTCGCAAGGCGTAGGGATCTTCTTTCCGGTGCCGCGACAGCCATGGCACGGACGCGACGCGGCGAAGAGTCCGCGCTGGTACTTCACCTGGCCGCGGCCCTGGCAGACGTTGCAGTTGTGAACCGGAGTGCCCAGCTTCGCGCCCGACCCGCTGCACGTGGCACAGCTCGATGGGCGGTTGACCTCAATCTGTCGTTCGACTCCGAGGGCGGCCTCCGCAAAGGTGATTTCGAGGTCGTAGGTCAGGTCGCGCCCGGTGCGTCGTTTGCGACGGCCGCCGGCGAACACCTCGCCGAAGATCCCTTCGAGGATGTCGCTCACCGCGCCAAAGTCGCCAGGCTCGAAGCCGGGTCCCGCGCTGTCGAAGGCGGCGTGACCGTAGCGGTCGTATTGGGAGCGCTTGTCAGGGTCGCTGAGGACGGCGTAGGCCTCGCTCGCCTCCTTGAAGGAATCCTCCGCGGCCGGGTCGTCGGGATTCCGATCCGGGTGATAGCGCATCGCGAGGCCGCGATAGGCTCTCTTGATGTCGTCTCCGGATGCAGTGCGGCTCACCTCCAGAATCACGTAGTAATCGCGCTTGGACACAGGCGTTGGGAGTGTAGACGTGCGGATCCGAGGCGCAAATGCCGTAGCGGTCGATCCCGCTTTGTGCCAGTGAACCGCATGCCGGCTCACGAGTTCGAGGCCACCGAAGAGGATGACGGCGAGCGCCTCGACGTCGTCCTCGCCAGACGGGTCGAGGGGTTGGGTCGGGCTCGCGCGAAAACCTTGACCGAGGAGGGCCAGGTCGAAGTGGAGGGGCGGCGGCGCAGCAAGAGCTACCGGCTGTCGACCGGCGAACGTGTGGTCATTGCAGAGCTGCCGCCTTCGAAGGACTTCTACTGCGAGCCCGACTCAGAGCTTCCGTTGGTCGTCCTCGCGGAGACCGATCGCTTCGTCATCGTCGACAAGGCTGCGGGCGTTCCGAGTCATCCGCTCCGGGCCGGTGAGCGTGGGACGCTCGCAGGTTCACTCGTCGCGCGGTACCCCGAAATGCGCGACATCGGGTACAGCAAGCGCGAACCGGGGATCTTGCATCGACTCGATACCGGAACGTCCGGTGTGATGCTTGCGGCGCGTACGCCCAAGGCGTTCGAGGAGCTGCGCGATCTTCTCCGAACGGGACGCATCGAGAAGCGATACCTGGCTCGCTGTGTCGGCGAGGTCGTTGCTCCGCAGGTCATCGAAACACCGATCGCCAACGACCCTCGCGACAAGCGTAAAGTCCGTGCCTGCACCGATCCACGCGAGATCAAACGTCTGGACGCGCAGCCCGCTCGAACGGAAGTCCTCAGCAGCACCGCAGCTCCAGAAGGCTCGCTCGTCGAGCTGCGCGCGAACCACGCACGTCGACACCAGGTGCGAGTCCACCTCGCGTCGATTGGCCACCCTCTTCTAGGCGACCCCCTCTACGGCGGCCCCGAAAACGACCTCCCGCACCACCTCCTGCACGCCTCCGCCATCCGCATCGAAGGCACCTGGACCCACTCCCCCTGGGGACACGCAGCCCCCCTAAAAACCAAGCAAATCTAAACACTTACAGACCGACCCGCGCGATCTGCAAAGCGCTGCGATCGAATGACGCACGTGACACGCGGGCGTTCCAAGACCTAGGGGCGAAGCTGGGTCAAGTCATGGCATGAGGTTCGCGATCATGTCGGCCGAGGGCTTGCTGCGAATCCGGTCCCCGCAGTCGCGGCGACTGGTCGTCTGGGCAACACGCCCGACCGTCACCCTCGGCCAGGTGTGGACGAGACTCGGGGCGGTCATGCTCGGTGGAGTCTTGGCAAGACGTCGGACCGTCATGCTTGGCAAGTCTTGGCAAGTCTTGGCAAGTCTTGGCAAGACGGGTGGCGGTCGTGCTTGGGCAAGTCTTGGTAAGACGGGTGGC
>CBFCWN010000032.1:0-37910 GCA_965601515.1 uncultured Myxococcales bacterium
GGGGTTCTGGGGACCCCGCGTGTCCCCAATTGGAAACGCCGGTCGAGCTGGGCTCGCCGGCGGTTTGGTCGTGCGCGTTGTGGCGCGCTTACTCTTTGATTTGGCGGCGGATCTTGCCGAGCGCCTGTTCTTGGAGCTGGCGGATGCGCTCGCGCGACAGGTTGTACTTGTCGCCGATTTCCTTGAGCGTGAGCTCGTCCTCGTCGTCGAGGCCGAAGCGCCACCGGAGGATGCGCGCCTCCATCGGTGTCAGCGTGTCGAGAAGCCGACGCACCTCGTCGCTCCACTTGCGGGAGACGAGCTGCTCGTACGGCGTGGGCACGTTCTCCTCCTCGAGGAAGTCGATGAACTTGCGGCCGTCCTCGTCGTTGACCGGACGGTCGAGCGAGAACGGAGTCTCTGCCCAGTAGCCCTTGATCTTCTCGAGCTTCTCGGCGGCGATGCCGGTTTCCTTCTCGAGCTCCTCGGGCGTCGGCTCCTTGCCGGTTCGCGTCGCAATCGCCTGGGTCGCTCGCGCAACCCGGTTGTACGTGTCGAGCATGTGGACCGGAATACGAACCGCGCGGCCTTTGTCGGCGAGCGCACGGCTAATCGCGTGCCGAATCCACCACGACGCGTACGTGCTGAAGCGGTAGCCACGGTTGTGGTCGAAGCGCTCGACCGCCTTCATCAGGCCGATGTTGCCTTCCTGAATGAGGTCGATGAGCGGAAGGCGTCCTCGGTTGTAACGGCGCGCGATCGAGACCACGAGCCGGAGGTTGGCCGCCACGAAGCGGTTCTTTGCGCGCTGCTGCGCTTTTTGCGCCGCGCGAACGTGTTGCAGGTAGCGCTTGAACCCCGGGGTCATTCGGACGTGGTCGCCCACGATGTCGCGCTCGTCCGCAAAGTCGCCTGCGAGCCGGTGGACCGCCCGGTCGGCTTCCTGAACGTAGAGTCGGTCGCTATCGAGCTCGCGCATCTTGGTGGAGAGCGAGAGGCAGAGGTCGTTCCAGCGCGACTCTTGGCGCTTGCCAAGCTTGTCGGCCTTCGCGCTCTTGCAGAGCTTGCGAAGCGCAGCGATCTCAGGGAGCGTCTGGTCTTCGACGCGCACCTCGATGATGGCCGCGACGGTCTCGAAGCAGGTCGGGTGGCTGAGCAGCGCCTCCCAGTACGCAATCTCGAGGCGCTCGACTTCCTTGGCCGCCTCGATTTCTTCCTGCGGGGTCAGCACGCGATGGCCGATCATCTCGCGGAAGTAGCGCGTGAGGGTCGAATCTCCGGCGCCCTGCCGCTCGAACTCCTTGAGGGCCTTTTCGCTTTCGACGCGCGCCTTTTCGAGCTGCTCCTTGCTGGGTTCCGCCGACGGGGCCGCCTGAGCCGGGGCCGCCTCCGGAGCCTTCGCCTCGACCTCAGGCTCCTGCTTGGATGCCTTGGCCCGTACGGTGCTCTTGCGCGTCGTCTGTCGTGTCGCTGCCTGTCTTGCCATATTCCTATTACCTTCCGGTGGCGCCCTCTACCCGTGGCACCCCGTCCGCTAGGGTGAACACGCTCGACCCCCGAACTCTTCCAAGTTCATCAGCCGCTCGTGCGTGCCCGGATCAGATGCACGCTCCGTGCCGGAAACCACCCGTACGGCCTTTATCGCGCTCATCCACCGACTTTGTTCCAGGGCCAACCGAGAGTATATGGGTCCCGACGGCGGGTTGAGAAGTGCGCAAGAGTACGAAGATTGCTAAGAATTCCAGCTACATTACGGCTCGTACGTTGCTGTTGGACGCACTGCGTGGTAGACACCGCCGTTGGGCGGGCTCCATCACCCTCATGGGCGTGGCTGCTGCGGCGACCGCCGGCTCGCTGTGTCCCTCCACAACGGCGCTCCGACCTGTCGATCAACGACAAAATCACTATTTATTTCAGCATGTTGGCGATGTTGGTCAGCCGCCGAGTGGACACGCCGCGGCGCAGATCGCCGTTGGGCTCGTCCTGGTCGAGCCCGTTCATGCGGGTACGGACGCGGCTCAGGCAAGGCTCATCGCGAGCGCCGAGCTGCCGGTAGTGCCTGAATTCATAGCGAAATTGGCAAATCACGTTCGGACGCTCGAATCGGCGGAGTTCGTTCGACCCCCTTCCGGAGAGCTCGACCCACGCATGCAGGTGGAGGTTCACGGGGCCCGAGCTCTGCCCCGCCGGGGCCTCATCCGAGGCATTCGGAGCATAGGAGTGGCAACCGCACTAGCCACCATCGCCGTGCAGGTGGATAGTGCGCTAGCCAGTCGGGGCCGTCTTGTGAGCTTGATCGCGACCGACGACGAGGCGTGGCTGCGGAGCGCACACCGCCGCTTGGGCACATCCCGCGGCAGGCGGACCGAGCGAGAGGACCGATGGGCAGGCGCACGTCTCAGCTAGTGCTCCTCCTGGCAGTCGCTCACGCCGGCCACGCGCTTGCGGCCTCATCGCCCGCCGAGATCACGCGCGCAGTCCATGCGCTCGAGGGGGATCACGATTCCGCCACGGACGCGGTCTACACGCTCCAGGAAGGCGGCTCGGTCGCCGCGAAGGCATTGCTCGACGCATGGCCGTCCCTTTCCCCGCTGGCGCAGAAGCGCGCGATCGGGGCACTCCGCCCGCTCGCGGAAGAGCACTCCGCGGCCGTCGACGCGCTCGTGCTCGGGGCGCGTTCCGACGACGAGGACGTCCGCGAGCTTTCCCTGGCTGCGCTCCGGCGCATTCCGAACGAGGGGCGAAACGGCCTGGCCGCGCTCGTCGAAGACCCCAAGGTCGGCGACCGCGCCGCCGCCGTGCTCGCTCGGAACGAACCGAATGCCGCGCTACCGGTGTTGCTCGACGCGATGAGCGCGGACGGCGGGGCGGACCGTGCGCCGCTCCGAGCCGCGCTCGCCGTCGCCGTCGAACGCGCGGACCGTCCAGAACCCGCGCTCGCATCGTGGCTTGACGGCAGCCCGCCTCAGGACGCGGTCGCGAGCGCCGCGCTCGGTCTTCGAGGTCTCGTACCCGAACCCCTTCTGAGCTCGTACGTTCGCTACGCTCTTTCGAGGCCTGCCCCATTTTCGACGTCGTGGCGGCTCCTGCAGAGCGTTGGAGATGCCGGCGACGACCCGCGCATCGACGATTGGGTGAAAGCGCAGCTGATCGTGGATGAGCCCTGGATGTTGCGAGCCGCGGCGGTCGACGCCGCGACCGCGCGGGGCTTTCGAGAGTCGGCGCGACCGCGTCTCGAAGATCCCTACCCGCGCGTCCGAATGCGAGCCGTGGCCGCCCTCTCGGGCGACAGCCCGTCGATGCTCCAACGAGCCACCCTCGCACGCAAGGACGCGTGGCCCATGGTCCGTGCGGAGGCGGTGAGGAGCCTGCGGGGCGAGCCGGATGCGCTGCCGGTCGTCGTCGCCGCCGTCGACGACTCGATGTCCGTCGTGCGCGCGGCCGCGATCGAGGTCCTCACGGACGCCCCTCACGACGAGGGCTGGGATCGCGTGCACGGCCGGCTCCGAAAGTCGAACGAATGGCCCGTCGTCACCGAAGCGGCGATCGGGTATGTCGTTGCCCACTGCCGGGTCGACGCGGCGGAATCTCTGTTCAGGGTCGTGATGCGAGCGGCGCCGAGCAACGCCCTCACGGACGATCTCAACAACGCGGCTCTTGCGGTCGAAGCGCTTCGGATCCTCGGAACCCCCGAAGCGAATGCCGTCATCGAGCGGCTTCGGGCAACGCCCGGGGTTCCGCCCACGCTGAAAATGGCCCTCGACGCGCCTTCCCCGAACGACGGCGAATGCGCAAACGCCAAACCCTAGTTTTGGTTCCAGTCGAATCGCCTGTTACGTTGATCGGTACAGGGGGAAACGATGGGAGCTCGTCTACTAGGCCTGATCTTCGCCGCAACGGTGCTGAGCGCCGGCTGCGAACAAGTCACTTCTGCTGCAGAGCCTGAGGAGAAAGCCGAGCAGCTGCCGGAGTTCGTGCCGGACCTTCCCGAGGTTCCGACGCTTCCGCCGGCTCCGTTCCCCACCACGTGGGAGGACGAGTCGTACAGCGTGTACGGTCTGCGGTCGCGCTTCACCAAGATCCTCGACTCCGAGGTCACGGTCAGCGGCTACATCGTCGACATCTACGAGCCGCCCGTCTGCAAGAAGAAGAAAAAGGAAGAGTGCCCGAAAGCGGCTGCTCCCCACATGTTCATTGCGGACACTGCGGATCAGGCGGACCGCGCGGAGCAGCTGATCGTCGTCGGCTACGCGGACAACCGCGAACAGCTCGAGCGTGCGCGTCGCGGACGCAAGACCACGACCATCTCGGGCGGTGTCGTCGTCCCGCGCGACCTCGCGGTGGGCAAGAAGGTCCGGGTGAAGGGACACTTCACGCTGATCTCGTCCGGCGGCTTCAACACGAGTAACGGCCTGGTCGAGTACGCATCGCACGAGACCGTTCCGACCAAGTAGTCGCTACGGACTCTCCTCGTCGAGGTCTTCGAGCGTCGGCGCGTTCGTCTTCGCGGCGAAGCTGTCCGGGGTGCGCTCGAAGAGGCTGACTACGTCCTTTCCGACGACCGAGACGGCACGTTCGTCATCGATCTGCACGTACCCGCCGCCGTCGACGGGAGCGCCAGACGCGAGCGTCACGCGAACCGCAGCTTGCCCCATCTCGAACGTCACCTCGCCTCGCGGCGAATCCAGCCCGAACAGCGTTCGGTCCTCGGGGCTTGGACTCTCGAGCGTGCGAACGGGGACCGCGAACTCCCAGTTGCGGACGTAGTCCTCGACCTTCTCCGAGTCTGCGGGTGACGCTTCAGGCCCCTCGATGGTCCAGGTCTCGTCGAACCCTTCCCCTTCGCGCCGCAGGACGGTGCCCCGGTCGCCTGATCCAACGCGAATCCGCGTGATTCGTCCGCGAACGAGTCCCTCGACGAGGAGTCCCTTTCGCGCCTCGGTCTCGGTTTGCCCGGGCCGGCCGCGCTCGAACAGCAGCACGTAGCCGAGCAGGAGCGCGGCGATGACCAACAGGACCAGTGGAGTCCGTGCGCTCACGATCGCCTCGACCACCAGACGCCGAACCCGGCGATGAAGGCTGCCAAGGGCAGCAGGACCACGATGCGAAACAGGAGGTTCGTCAAATCGGCGTCACTCATGATGACGGCCTGGGCCTTCGTCTTTCGCGGCGCGATGTTGATCAACGCCTCGCGCTGCGTCAGCCAGCCGGCCGTCGAGGAGACGAGATCGACGTTGCCGAACTGGGGGTTGTCGAGTAGCTCCGAGCTCATCCAGTCGCTGTCGCCGACCACGAGCAGACGCCCGGGTTCCGGCCCGTCGCTCTCGACGGGCTTCATGTCGTCTCCAAGCGGCGGCACGTACTCCCAGGCCACGGCGAGGGGGACGGCACGAGGCGGAGTTGGCGACTCGTCGTCGTTGGTGCCAATCGCCTTCTGGAGGTCTTTTTCTGCGACGGCCTTCGGGCTCGTGCGGAACAGCACTTCCGTGTCGCTCCCCTCGGCGACATCGACCGAGCGTGCGACCACGATGAGGAAGCCGCCGCCCCGTTTGCGAACGCCGTCGACCAGGGGATGCGTGCCGAGGTTCGCGGCCAGAAAGAGGTCGCCCGCGTTGCCGGGAAGCTGCTGGTCCGTGTCCTTCTCGATCACGAGGTCCCGGCCAACCAGGATTCCGCGCGCCTCGAGCGCCGCTTCGAAGCCGGTCGCCGAGAACGCCCGATCCTTCAAGACGGGGTCGAGCGCGAGCAGCACGTTGCCCCCGGAAAGGAGATAGCGTTCCACGACGGCGACTTCGTCTTCCGAGAACGGCCGCTGGGGACTGACGACGAAGAGCGCGTCGCAGGACGCTGGGACAGCTTGCTTGCGAATCTCGAACGGTTCGACGTCGATTTTCTCCCACTCGAGCTCGCGCGCTACGGCGTCGAAGCTGCGATCGCCGTATGCGCCGACCTCCCACTCACCGTGACCGGATGCGAGGCAAACCTTGGTGGGCGTCCCGGTCGTCACCTCGAGAATCGCGCCCGTGAGAGCTCTCTCGGACTGCAGATCGAGCTTCTGCCCGTCCGCGTCATCAAAGCTTTCGAAGTCTTCGACGATGAGCTGGTGGCGCTCCACCTTCCACTTGCGGTCGCCGCTCGTCACGACGACAGGCACTTGGGAAAGCGTCACGTCGCCTGCGAGCCAGCTGTCGATTCCGAACTGGTCCGCCAGCGCTTGGTAGCGAGCGCGGTCCCGGTCGGGATCCACCCACTCGACGGAGATTCGGTCCGTCAGCGCAACGTACTCTTCGAGTAGCGTCTCGACGTCCGCGAAATCTTGCTCGTCTCGACCGAGGAACACGTAGATCTGAACTTCATCGTCCAGCTCGCTGATGATCTGCTGGCTTCGCTCGGACAGCGTGAAGAGACCTTCGGTCGTCCAGTCCCATCGCTTGTAGTGGCGCGAAGAGATGTAGTTCACGAGCACGAGGACGACGAGGCCGAGCACCGCGGTGAGCGCGACGTTGATGCGAGTCCGGGGTCGCGCGCTCACGTCTGCCTCCGCGACCTGAGCACGGCGATGCTCATTCCAACCGCGAACACGGTGATGGAAAGGTCGAAGACCAGGTAGCGCGTGTCGACGACGCCTTTGCTGAAGCTCTGCATGTGACCCCACATGCTCACGTACCGACAGATTTCACGGACCGTGCCGTCGAACACGAATTCACCGACCCCGACCGTGAAGAGCAGGCCGAGCGCGACGAATGCAAGCACGGCCGCAATGATCTGGTTCGGAGCGAGGACGCTCATCAAGAGCCCGATCGCCATGAAGTAGCTGCCGAGCAGCAGCACGCCGAGGTAGCTCGACCGCACGGCTCCCCAATCGACCGTGCCGTGCCGGCTCATGATGTAGGCGTAGAGAACGGTGGGCGCCCACAGGACACACCACATGACCAGCGCGGCTCCGTACTTGCCGACGATGATCGCGGTGTCGGAGACCGGCGCGGTCATGAGGGGCTCGATGGTGCCGGACTGTCGTTCTCCCGCGATGAGGCGCATCGTCAGAACCGGGACGAACACGAGGAGCGGGATGAAGAATAAAGAGCTCCCACCGAAGAACGCCGAGAGCGGAGTGGCAGCGCCGGAAGCCACGGCGTTCCGCGCGTAGAACTCGGTCAGCACCTGGAAGGTCGCCCCATTCCAGACGAGCCACGCCGTCAGCACCACGTACGCGAGCGGCGAGAAGAAAAACGAAGCGAGCTCGCGTCGCATGACGACCCAGATGCTCTTCACGATGCCTCCTGAGCGGAACCCGCGGTGAGCTCTGCGAACAGGTCTTCGAGACTCGGCTCGGCTTCCGAGGGCGCGAGGTCGGCCACCTTCTCACCCTCGCGAATGATGATCACCCGGTCGCACACCGCCTCGACCTCAGAGAGGATGTGCGTCGAGAGCAGCACCGTCTTCTTGCCGGCAAAGCTTCGAATCAGCTCGCGAAACTGACGCACCTGGTTCGGGTCGAGTCCGGAGGTCGGCTCGTCGAGAATCAGAATGGCCGGATCCGCGAGAAGAGCATCGGCAAGCCCTACGCGCTGGCGATAGCCTTTCGACAGCTGTCCGATGATTCGCTTTCGCGCGTCGGCGACGCTGGCACGCTCGAGCGCCCGGTCGACGGCTTCCTTCGGCTGGTCGACCCTTTTGAGCGCGGCGCGGTAGTGGAGGTACTCGGACACGCGCATCTCGCGATAGAGCGGAACGCCTTCGGACATGTAGCCGAGACGACCGCGCGCCTCCATCGAACGCTCGATGGCGTCGATCCCGTCGATTTGAATGCGTCCCGCCGTTGGCGCGAGAAACCCGGTGAGCATCCGAAGTGTGGTGGTCTTCCCCGCCCCGTTCGGGCCGAGGAAACCAACGATCTGTCCCGGCTCGACGCGGAACGTCACGTCGTGGACGGCGAGGCGATTGCCGTAGCGTCTGGTCAACCCCTGAACTTCGATCACGGTTCGCCCATTTGGCCGACCGAGGTAACCGATGCGATCGACCGTTGCAACTGGAGACCCGTACAGTTGCTGCGGCTTTCTCGCGATCGTCGGTCGCGCTTCCTTACGATCGTTCGAATCATGCCGTGGATCTCATGGAAGCTTCGGCTGGTCTGCTGCGTCCTCGCGGTCGTTGGTGGCGGCTCTTATTTGCACGCGTCGAGGATCGTTCGCCAGAGTCCACCGAAGGCGTTGGCGGCCGCTCGCCCGACGCCGGTGAAGCCTCCCCTGCTCGAGCCGGAGCATGACGAGCCTGCGCTCGCGCGGCTTCGCGAGGTCGCGATGGTGAGTCAGCGAGACGCAACAGGCGACCGGTTCCCAAGCGGACTCATGCTGCCAGGGACCACGCGTCGCCGAATGCTCCTCTTCACGTTCGACGACGGACCGTCCCGCCGGACGACGCCGCAACTGCTCGACGTGCTGGACGAGCTCGGCATCAAGGCCATCTTCTTCGTGACCAGCGAGAGCTTCGGAAACGGAAACCCATGGGAGCGCGAGCATGCCGAGATCGTGCGAGACATCGTTCGGCGCGGACACACCATCGGAAACCACACCGAGACTCACCGCCAGCTGCCTCTTCTCCGAAACGAGGAGATCGAACACGAGCTTCGACGGAGCGCGGGCAAGATCGCCTGGACGATTGGAAGCTACCCGCGGCTGATTCGCCCGCCGGGTGGCGCCCTCTCGAAGCGCGTCGAGCAGATCCTCGGCGATCACGAATACACCAGCGTCATGTGGGCGCTGTACCCGGAGGACCTCGAGGCAAAGACCCCGGAACAGGTCGTTCGGGCCTTCTTCCGCGTCCTCGATCGGCGGGAGCAGGACACGGGGCAGCGCGGTGGCATCGTGCTGATGCACGACACCAAGCCTCACACGTTGGCCGCACTTCCGCGGATCGTAGACGCTCTCGAACGACGCAACTGTGAGCTGCTCGAGGCTGGTGAGGAACTCTACGACATCGTCGACGACCTCGGCTACTTCATTCCAGACTACGGCACCGACCAAACGTTTGCCGACCGCCAGGCCTCTCTCGCCGAGCATGCGGCCCGGCGCTGCCGGGCACTCGCCCTTCTCCGCTAACGTCGGACCGCGACGATCCGCCAAATCGGCAGCCCGTCCTCGATGGCTCGCCGTTCCCGATTCGAGCGGGCATCGAACGGGTTGCGCTCGACGTAGCCGCTCGCCGACGCCAGCTCGAATTCCGCGCGTTCTCGAAGCTGTGCCACGTACTGCTCGGCTCGGTGCTGTACATCTGTTTGGATGAAAAGCTCGCCGGACGGCGCCATCAGCCGCTCGAGCTCGGTGAGGAGCGCATCTCCAATCACCCGACGCTTGTCATGCCGCTTCTTCCACCAAGGGTCCGGAAAGTGGAGCGAGACCCGGCGAACCGATCTGTCAGGTTCGGCTCGTTTCAAGATTTCTCGCGCATCCCCGCACAAGATCGTCACATTCTCGATCCCGTGCTTCCGGAGCCTTTCGTTCACCCGATAGGCGAGCTTGGTCTTCACCTCGATGCCGACGATGCGGGATTCCGGGGCCACGGAGGAGCGCTCGAACAGCGACAAACCCCTTCCAAAACCGATGTCGAGCTCGATCGGCCCCTCCCCCGCGCCGAGGGCGCCTAGGTCAAAGCGGCCGTCGGGGGCTCGAGGCGCCTCCTCTCTGTAGAGTCGTCTCCGGTCCATTTGGGCCATCGCCGGTCCCTACCGAAGCGCCCTTTCGCGGTCAAACCGGGCCGGCTGCTTCTTGACCGGCAAGGCCCCGATCGCGTATGCCAGCGAGCGTACATCTAGGTGAATGGGGCTTGATGTCGATGAGGATTCTGATCGTCGAAGACAGCGTCACGATGCGAAAGGTCATGGAGATGACGTTCGCGGGGGAAGACGCAGAGTTGCTGACCGTCGAGAGCGGTGAGCTCGCGCTTCAGCAGGGGCGGGACTTCTCGCCGGACGTCGCGTTCATCGACGCCTCCCTGCCCGGCCTCGACGGCTACGAGGTCACCCGGCGAATCAAGGCGGACCCTCAGCTCGGGGCCACGGCGGTGGTACTGATGGCAAGTCAGCACCGTCCCCTCGACGAGGCGCGCGCGAACGAGGTTGGCGCGGATGACCACATCCTGAAGCCGTTCGATACGCAGGCCGCCATCGACAAGGCCGCCACGCTGGCCGACAAGGCCGAGGCGCTCTACGACGCGCCGTCGATCCCGGTCTCACGTCCGGCGACGACTCCGCCTCGGCAGGTGTCTCAGCCTTCTCATCGGCCGACTCCGCCACCGCTTCCCGTGGGGGGTCAGCCCGCGCGACCCATGGCGCCCGCGCACCGAACGCCGCTCACCGGCGCGCCGGTCGCCGCGACGTCCAGTGCGGTGGTGTCGTCGATTCCGCCGGCGTCTCCCATGCCGCGCACGCAGCCTCCGATTTCGTCGGCGCCGGTTCCCTCGCAGAAGTCTGCTGCCGTTGCGCAAGCCGTCTCCGGCTCCGTCGTTGAGCGTTTGGAAACCCTCGGTCTCACACCCGAGCAGGTGGAAGGCGTGCTCAAGCTTTCGGCAGAGGTCGTCGAGCGCGTCGTATGGGAGGTGGTCCCCGATCTCGCCGAAGCGATGATCCGTGAGGAATTGCACCGTCTCGTCGGCGACTGAGGCTTGACTGCCTCGCGATTTCACCGCACACGGTCGGACGGATGAGCGGACGATCCGACGAGATGCCCAAGCAGTATTCGCCCACCGAGGTTGAGGCTCGTTGGTACGAGTTCTGGGAGACATCCGGGTTCTTTTCAGCTTCGGAAGACCCCGACGACCACAGGCAGACCTACACCCTAGCGATTCCACCTCCGAACGTCACCGGCTCGCTTCACATGGGGCACGCCTGTAGGACGACGTTCGAGGATGTGCTGTGCCGACACAAGCGAATGCAGGGCTACAACACCCTGTGGGTGCCTGGAATCGACCACGCGGGTATCGCCACACAGGTCGTCGTTGAGCGCCAGCTCAAGAAGGAAGGTCTCACGCGCCACGACCTCGGACGCGAGAAGTTCATCGAGCGGGTCTGGCAGTGGAAAGAGGAGTCCGGCGGCCGGATTCTCCAGCAGCTTCGCAAGATGGGTGCTTCCTGCGACTGGCCCAGGACGAAATTCACCATGGATCCGGACATGGTCCGGGCCGTCCGCGAAGCCTTTGTCCGGCTCTACGAGGAAGGCCTCATCTATCGGGATACTCGGTTGGTCAACTGGGATGTCGAGTCCCAAACCGTGCTGTCAGACCTCGAGGTCGAACAGGAGGAGAACGTCGAAGGCGCGATGTTCGACTTCGCCTACCCGCTCGCCGATGGCGCAGGCGAGGTGGTGGTCTCGACGACGCGCCCCGAGACGATGCTCGGTGATACCGCGGTTGCGATTCACCCTGACGACGCGCGGTACAGGCACCTGCACGGCAAGTTCGTTCGGCACCCCTTCGTCGACCGATTGATTCCTGTCGTGCTCGATCCCGAGCTGGTCGACCCGGAGTTCGGAACCGGCGTCGTGAAGGTAACTCCGGCGCACGACCCGAACGACTTTGCCACCGGGAAGCGCCATGGTCTCGAGGAGATCAACATCCTCAACCACGACGGCACACTCAACGAAAACGCGGGACCTTTCCAAGGTCTCGATCGATTCGAGGCGCGAAGGGCCGTCGAGGACGAGCTCGGCAACCTTGGGCTCGCGCGGGGCTCGAAAAAACACATGATGACGCTCCCGCGCTCGCAGCGCTCCGGCACCATCGTCGAGCCGATGATTTCGACCCAGTGGTTCGTGAACATGGAACCTCTCGCCGCACCCGCGATCAAGGCGGTCGAAGACGGGACGATCCAGATTCTTCCGGCGGAGTGGAGCAAGACGTACTTCCACTGGCTTCGGAACATCCAGGACTGGTGCATCTCGCGACAGTTGTGGTGGGGTCATCCGATCCCCGCCTGGTACTGCGACCAATGCAATCACGTCACCGTCTCTCGCGAAGATCCGAACGCCTGCGAAGGCTGCGGGAGCAGCGCGATTCGCCAGGACGACGACGTGCTCGACACCTGGTTCAGCTCGGGTCTTTGGCCGTTTTCGACGCTCGGCTGGCCGGACGACACGCTTTCCCTGCGACGTTTCTACCCGACTCAGGACATGGAGACCGGGTACGACATCCTGTTCTTCTGGGTTGCTCGAATGATCATGATGGGCCTCCACTTCATGGGGGAGGTTCCGTTCACCCGCGTGCTTCTCGCCGGCCTCGTCACCGACGAGCGCGGCGAAAAGATGAGCAAGGTCAAGGGCAACGTCGTCGACCCGCTCGACGTGATTTACGGGGCCACCGGCGAAGAGCTGATCGCAAAGGCCGAGAAGGCCGGCGCGAAGAAGGCGGGGCTCAAATACCTCAAGACCACCTACCCCGACGGTTTCGTCGCCTACGGTGCGGATGCACTTCGAATGACGCTGCTCAGCTACTCGCCGCAATCGCGTCGCATCGCGCTTTCGATGAAACGCATCGAGGGCTACCGCAACTTCGCGAACAAGCTCTGGAACGCGTCGCGCTACGCGCTCATGCGGCTGGAAGATTCGCAGACTCGCGCTTCGCAGCAGTGTCCCACGCCGAAGGCGCTCGCGAATCGGTGGGTCCTCTCCCGCCTTTACAGGGCGCTCGACGTGGCTGCGACCGGGTTGGACGCGTATCGACTCGATGAGGCGTCCGGGGCGCTCTACCACTTCGTGTGGGACGAGTTCTGCGACTGGTACCTCGAAGTGAGCAAGCCTGCGCTCGACAGTGGGGACGCGGCTCTCATCGCCGAGACCGAGGCGACGCTGCTCCACGTGCTCGAGACCATACTGCGAGCTCTTCACCCGATGATGCCGCACATCACCGAAGAGATCTGGCAGCGTGTTCCGAAGTGGGATGGCGCGCAGAAGAGCATCATGATCAGCCGGTTCCCCTCGCCCCTCGTCGATGCGAAAGTCGACCGCGACGCAGAGCGTGATTTCGAGGTGCTCCAGGCGTTCGTCGGTGGCGCGCGCACGATTCGTGCGGAGCACGATGTGCCGAAGAGCAATCCGATGCCGGTCCACTGGCATACGGACGACGCCGACAAAAGAGCGGTCCTCGACGCGGAACGGCCTACGATCGAGGCTTTGGCGCGGTGTGAGATGCGGTTCGAGGCCGATGGCGCGAAGCTCGAGGAGCCGGCCAAGCACTTCAAGAACGCGGCGGTGTTCGTGATTCCCGGGGTCCGAACGGCGGTGCCCGGCGTGATCGACACGGAAAAGGAGCGGACCCGACTCGAGCGAGACCTGAAGAAGCTCGAAAAGGAGCTTGGCGCAGTGGAGAAGAAGCTCTCGAATCCGAGTTTCCTCGACCGTGCGCCGGAGGCGGTTGTGGAGAAGTCCAGGCGCGATGCTTCGCAGCTGCGCGAAAAACGCGAGCGCCTTGCGGCGGCCCTGCGTAGTCTTTGAGGCGAGGACCGTTGGCAATCACCTCCACAGAATCGGCGGCCGACTCGTCGAAGCCGCTGTGCGTGGACCTCGACGGCACGCTGGTCGCAACGGACACCACGGTCGAGGGTTTGCTCGAGGTTTTGAAGGCTGCTCCCTGGCGCATCTTCTCGCTGTTCGTGGCGCTGCTTGGAGGTCGACCCGCGCTGAAGCGGTACATCGCCCACCATATGCGCGTCGACGCGGCGTCGCTGCCGTATCGAGAGGAAGTTCTCGATGAAATGCGACATGCGCGCGACGCGGGTCGCCCCGTGGTGCTGGTGACGGCGTCGGACCAGAGCACGGCCGACGCCGTGGGTGCGCACCTCGATTTGATCGACGAGGCGATCGGGACGCGCACGGACGTGAATCTCAAGGCCAGTCGTAAGGCTGCCTTCCTCGTCGAACGCTACGGAGAAGGCGGATTCGAGTACCTCGGGGACTCGCCTGCGGATCTGCCGGTGTGGGAGGCCGCGGGCGAAGCGGTGATGGTCGCTCCGAGCGTCGTGACGCAACGGCGCGCCGAGGCGCTGGTGCCGCGCTCGCGGGTTCTCGTCGACAGGCCGAACAAGCTCCGTGCCGCGATCAAGGAGCTCCGACCGCACCAGTGGGCGAAGAACCTCCTCTTGTTCGTGCCGATCTATTTTGCGCACCAGTACACCGACCTCGACCTCGTCTTCACGGTCGTGATGGCGTTTTTCTCGTTCAGTTTTGCCGCCTCGTCGATCTACGTCCTCAACGACCTCGTCGACTTGCCGTCGGATCGGCAGCATCGAAGCAAGCGCACCCGGCCGCTGGCTGCCGGCGAGCTTTCGATTCCGGAAGGCATCGCGCTCTCGATTCTCGCATTCATCGCGTCGATGGTGGTCGCCATCGTATTCGTGAACCCGCTCTTCGTTCTGGTCGTGCTGGGGTACGTCGCGTTGACCACCCTGTATAGCTTCAGCCTCAAGCAGAGGATGATCGTCGACGTGCTTACCCTGGCTTCGCTGTTCACCTACCGCGTGTTGGCGGGCGGCGTCGCGGTGTCGATTCCGATCTCTGAGTGGTTGCTCGCGTTCTCGATCTTCTTCTTCATGAGCCTCGCGTTCGTCAAGCGCTACTCGGAGCTGATCCAGGTGAGGGACGAGGGCAAGACGGGCATCAAGGGCCGCAACTACGTGCCGGCGGATATGCCCGTCATCGTAGGGGCAGGCCTCTCGTCGGGGTTGCTTGCGGTGCTGGTGTTCGCCCTCTACATCACCACGCCGACTATCTTGGAATACTATCCGCGGGAGGAGTTCCTTTGGGGCATCTGCCTCGTGCTCGTCTACTGGGTGATGCGGATTTGGTTCCTGGCCGGCCGCAATCAGATGCAAGACGACCCGGTACTCTTCGCCGTGAAGGATCCCGTCAGCCTGCTGGCCGGCGCGGTCGCGGTCGGCCTCTTGCTCGCTGCCCGATACTTCGGCTAGCGAGGATCCCTCAGAAGAGCTCCATCTGACCGGGTTGGACGACGCCTTCGTGGAATCGCACGCCTTCGAGCTCGAGCAGCAGGCGCTTGCGGTCGACTCCGCCACCGTAGCCGCCCAGCTGATGGCCGGCCTCGACCACGCGATGGCACGGGATGACGATGGGAACCGGATTCACGTGATTCGCCTGGCCAACGGCCCTCATCGCCCGCGGCGATTGGATGAGGGTGGCGATGCCCCCGTACGTTCGGACCTGGCCCCACGGAATCTCACGGAGTGCCGACCATACGCGCAGTTGGAAATCGGTGCCTCGAAGGTCGAGAGGGATCTCCGCAAAGTCCTCCGGCTCGGCTCGGAAGTAGCGCTCGAGCGCGTCGGCATAGACCGGGGGTACCGTGCCCGGGTCCGCGACGATGTCGTCGAAGGGTTCGTAGGCGAGTCGCAAGAGCCCGCGCTCGGTCCACGCGAGCCAGAGTGTGCCGAGCCCGCTCGCTTCGAACGTGCCCCATGCGATGAGCTCGTCTTGGTGGCGCGCTTTGCCGGTGGTATCGTGCGACGTCATGGCTCGCTTGGCCTTCGCTTGTTGCCTCCACCTTGCAATTGCATGCGGACCGAGCCCGAGACAAGCGCAAACGAGCGATGAGCGATACGAGCAGTGCTACGGGGCGGACTTCGACCCGTCGGTGCCTATCGAGCAGAGGCGAGAATGCTGGTCTCGTTGGCTCGAACTTCGCGTCGTGGACGACCCGCCCGAGCGTGTGCACTACGCGGAGCTTCGCCTGGCTCAGCTGTCGGTGAACGGTTCCACACGCCCTCTCCCTGACCCGACTCCGGAACCCCCGCCGACGTACGTCCACGAATACCCGCGCTCGCCCCCGGCCGAATACCCGATGAACGCCTGCACCCCGCTCTGCAACGACCGTTGGTCCGACTGCACCAGCCACTGTCCGATGCGCAACAAGGACTGTGTAACGGCCTGCGAAGCCGCGTACCGTATCTGCGACGAAGCTTGCCCGTGACCGAATCGTCAACAACTTCCACACATCAGGAGCCCGGGGTGATCGCAGAGGGCGTCACTCGGTTCACTCCGGAAGGCGTCCCGCCGGATTCGATTCCACGCTCGTTTGCGCTTCGGCGTCCGCTCCCCGCTCTCGGTCCCGTTCCTGACGGCGCTCGGAGCATGCCTTCCTTCGATGGCGGCTCGGGCGTGTGGACGGCGTCGGTCCGAACCGAGCCAGGGACCCACCTCTACGGCACCGGCGAAGTCGCCGGGCCGCTCCGGCGAAACGGGTACGTGACGGAGGCCTGGGCCAAACAGCCGTTCCGTATCGAGGATGACGGAAAACCGGCGCCCAACTACGACGATCGGTCGAAGAGCCTTTATCAGGCCCATCCGTGGGTCCTCGCGGTCCGAGGAGACGGAACGTCGTTCGGCGCGATTGCGGACACGACGTACAGGGTCGAAATCGATCTCCGCGACGGGATTCGCTTTACGGTCTCCGAGCCGTTTCCCGTCATCGTGATCGAGGGCGATCACCCGGAGGCGGTGCTCCGACGGCTCGGGGCGCTGGTTGGAACGATGGAGCTCCCGCCTCGATGGACGATCGGTTACCACCAGTCGCGGTTCTCGTATCACCCCGATCGAAAGCTTCAGAGTATCGCCGAGGAGTTCCGGGCTCGGCGCATTCCGTGTGACGGTCTCTGGGTCGATATCCACTACATGGACGAGTACAAGGTCTTCACCTTCGATCCGACGGGCTTTCCGAATCCGGGGGAGACGAACGCAAGCCTGCGTCGCCAAGGCTTCAAGTCGATCTGGATCCTCGACCCCGCCGTGAAGATGGAAGAGGGGTACGACGCGTACGAGGAAGGTCGCGCCGAGGGGCACTTTCTCAAGGACCGGGATGGCCGCGAGTACCGCGCCTGGACCTGGCCGGGAGAAGCCGCGTTCCCGGACTTCACGCAGCCCGCAACGAGGCGTTGGTGGAAGGAGCGCACGGTCGATTTTCTGTCGGACGGCATGGACGGTCTCTGGGTCGACCTGAATGAACCGTCGCCGATTCTCCCTCATGGATCGGAGCTTCCCGAAGATCTCGTGCATCGGGGTGGCGGCGACATCCCGGCTGGCCCACATCGCCAATACCACAATATTTACGGCATGTTGATGTCCGAATCTACACGTGAAGCGATGCTCGAGGCTCGCCCCGAGCGACGTCCGTTCGTCCTCACTCGCTCGAGCTTCCTCGGCGGCCATCGCTACGCGGCGACGTGGACGGGAGACAACGCGGCGACCGAAGACCACCTGCGGTGGTCGGTGTCGATGGTGTTGAACTTGGGCCTCTCCGGGCAGCCGAACAGCGGCCCCGATATCGGTGGCTTCGCAGGAACGCCCTCGCCTGCGCTCTTCGCACATTGGATCGGTGTAGGCGCATTCCTGCCGTTCTGCAGGACCCATCACGGCCTCCGGGGCGACCAGGAGCCGTGGTCGTTTGGTCCGGACGTCGAAGAGGTTTCCCGCACGGCGCTACGGCGTCGCTATCGCCTCCTCCCATATCTCTACACGCTGTTTCGCGAGGCCTCCGAGTCCGGCCTTCCCGTGGTTCGCCCGCTCTTCTTTGCCGATCCCACCGATCCGACTCTCACGGCAGAGGACGATGCCTTTCTGTTGGGACGAGACGTACTGGTTCAGCCGGCTCTCGAACCGGGTGGCGTCCAGACAGAGGCGACTCCGGCGGGGCTCTGGAGACCGTTCACGTTGGTAGGCGAGACGCCCGGTATTCAAACTGCGCACCCCGTGCTCCGCCTGAGGGAAGGAGCGGCGCTCCCGGTGGGGCCCGGCGGCGAGACGACCGAAGAGGCGTTCGACGGCGATCTGACGCTCCTCGTCTCGTTCGATGCGTCGGGGAAGGCGATCGGGCAGCTCTACGAGGACGCCGGAGACGGGTTTGGTTTTCAGAACGGCGAATACCGACTCACGACCTACGAGGTCGCGCGTCGGGGCCCCGGGCACGTAGTCCGGGTCGTCGAGCGGCAGGGCAATCTTCCGCCACGCGACGACATGCCGTCGGTCGTCATTCTCTGAGGCACGGCTCAGTGATCGTGCACGTCGAGCACCTTCTTCGATAGCGGGCGTAGAAGCAGGCCGTAGAACATCTCGAGATACCGACGGGCTTCGTCTCGTTCGAGCGAGGAGATGTAGCGCCAGAAGCCATAGATCCGCGACAGCTTCAGCAGCGTCGAGGCGTAGAGCGGCCAGTTGTAGCGCTCCGCGACCCGGTCGATACCGCCCTGCGAGATGGCATCCCAGACCGACGGATCGGCGGCCGACCGCGTCAGGAAATCGACCATCTTCACCGTGGCCTGTTCTCCCTGCGTTGGGTCGATGTGGAATCCAGACTTCCCGTCGACGATGATCTCGAGAGGCCCGCCGTAGCGTGTTGCAAACGTCGGGAGCCCGCTGCTCATCGACTCCACGACGGTGAGACCGAAGGCCTCGAAGAGGGCCGGCTGAACGAACGCGCCTCGCTGGTCCGCGACGAAGCGGTAGAGCTCCCCGACCTTCGTCTTGTCGGTCTGCATCTCGATCCACCGAACGCTGTCTTCGAGCCCGTATTCGTCAAAGAGCCGATGCGCTCGTTCGATCTGCTCCCGCTCGTCGCGGTCGTTGGACTCTTCCGTCCGGAGGCGTCCTCCCACGATCAGCAGGTTGGCGGCCTCGCGGAGCTCGTCGTTTTGGGCGTACCACTCGACGAGACCCGCCATGTTCTTGATGCGGTCGAGTCGAGACATCGAAAAAAGGATGGGCTTTGCCTGGTGCTTCAAGATGCCGCGGTAGGCGCAATCCGGGGTTCCGAAGACCATCTCGCGGATTTCCTCACGGATTTCCTCCGGGCGGTGGGCCTCGTTCGAGTACGGAAAGAACACGCGCGGATCGGCGCCGGGCGAGACGATGTTGAACTTCGGATCGAAGCAGTCGACTCCCGATACGACGCGATAGAGCCGCGGGAGCGTGAACGAGCTGTAGCTCTCGTACTGGCCCACGCTTTCCGGGGTTCCGGCGATCTCTTGATAGGTGCTCGTGATGATGAAGTCGGCGGTGTTCATGGCCATCAGGTCGGCCGTGAACTGCGCGGCGAAGTGGTGCTCGTTTTCGTGGTCCTGCCAATGCAGGTCGGAGAACAGGTACTTCGTCTTTTCGAGCGCGTGGGCGATGTTGCACTGGGTGACGCCCAAGCGGTGCGCGAGGATGCTCGCGACGAGGTTTCCATCCGAGTAGTTGCCGATGACGATGTCAGGACGGACTCCGCCGAGCTCGGCCAGAAGCTCCCGTTCGGCATCGATCGCGTAGCGTTCGAGGTAGGGCCAGACCTCGAAGCGGGAAATCCACTGTGGGATGACCTCCCCTGTCTCGTAGGTCCTGAAAGGCACGCGCAGGATGCGCGCGTGTTCCGTGCCCAGGATGGGCTCGATGCGCTGGTCGCACGTGGTGTCGTCCGCCTCGGGGATCAGTCGCGTCAGAACCACGATCTGCGGCTCGATATCGAGTCCCTGCTCGTAGATCGAACGACGCATCTCGCTTTCGAGCGCCCGAACCTGATCGAGGATGTAGACGATCTGGCCGCCGGTATCGGGCTTCCCAAGCACGTTCGATTGGCCGAAGTAGCCGTGGGGCGAGAGGATTGCGATCGAGAAGATCATTGGAATCCGCTCGAGAAACGCCTCGAGGTTTCTGGGCGACGGAGCCTCGAGGATGTCGAGAAGGAGCTCCATGGTCTCGCGGATCTGCGCGGGCGTCCTTCCCCAACCCGGTTCGAACCCGAGCCTGCGTAGCTGGCGTTGAATATCGTCGGTCGGGTTTTCCTCGCCTTCGAGCAGCTCCATGGCCGTCTCGAGAGCGTCTCGGAGCTCGTCGACGTCTTCGAGGGCGCCGTTCAGCATCAGCTGCTGGCCGTGCACCTGATGAACCCGCAGGAAATCGAAGAGCAGGCCGAGGCCTTTGCCTCCGTCGACGAACAGTCGGCCCGAAAGGTGTCGGTTGAGGAACTCGACGCCGCGCCCGATGCTGCGTGCATCCTTGAGCTTCGGGAAACGACGCTCGAACGGCGAAAGGTCGACCTCCAACACGTAGCGCTCGACTTCAGGAATGTCGGCGGCGAGGCGTTCCTTGATGTCGAGGTACTCCGCCACGGTGAGAGCTCGGCAGCGAAGCTCCTCCGTGTGCACCTGAATGTAGTGCCAACGTCCAACCCGCTGGCGAATCGCGAGAGTGACGAACGGCTCGTGGACGACCGCTTCTTGGCACCGCTCCATGATCGCGCTCATCTTCGTCTCTTGAAGCGGAGCGGCGACCTCCATGTCGGCGAACACGTTGTACTCGTGGACGAGGTCGGACCAGAGGAGGAACTGACGGTCGAACGCCTTCAGGCGGCGGAAGAGCAGGTAGATCGGCTCCCGATGTTTGTTCAGGAGCTCGTCGAAGGTTTCAATCATTCTGTGTCCTCGCTGGGGATGCGGATGTCGTGAAGAAAATCATACCAGTCGATCCCCTCGAGGATCCCGCGCGCGTGCGCGCTTTCTGCAAAATGCACCCGACTCCTTCCGCGAAGCCGCTCGAGCTCAGGTGTGTGATTGCTCACCACTACGCCGAGCGTGTCCCCCGAAAGCATGTCCCAGTCGTTCCCTGAATCGCCCGCGACCAACAGCCGGTGAGGTTCGAGGTTCCACTTGAAGCAGAAGAAACGAATCGCGAGCCCGGGGGATGCGCGGATGGGAATCACGTCCAAGAAGACCTCGTGGTCGAGAATCGTCGTCACGCGTAGTCCGCCTTGCCGGGCATGACCCCGGATTTCGCGGAGCGTGGGCGCGCTTTCCGGCGAAAGCCGATACCGCAGGCGGTACCGGGTGTTCGACTCGGGAACCGGGGTCAGACCGGGCAGCTCCCCAAGGACACGCGAGACTTCGTCTCGGTCCCAGCGGTAGCGGATCTGCCGCTCCCACGAGCGGTCCGGCAGAAGGTGGGTTCCGTAGTGGAGCTCGCTTCCCGCCGCGGTGATCATCACGTCGGGCACGCGAACGTCGAGCTCTTCCATCAGGGTGATGGCTTCGTCGAGCTTCCGCCCCGTTGCGATACCAAAACCGACTTTGGCGTCCGTGTTCTCCAGGCGACTGAGCAGTTCGTCGAGCGCTTCGTCGTCGCCCGTCAGCGTGTCGTCGACGTCGGTCACGAGAAGGCGGTCCATCCCGGCGAGGCGATTGCTCGGGCGGTGGACGGGCTGCGGTCTCGTCCCTTTGACGATGCTCTCCGCTTCTTCGACGTAGCGGTGGGCATGGCTCTGCCACGTGTATGTTGCGTGCACCCCGTGGAGCCCATCTTCGGACCATCGTTTCCAACGTTCTTGGTCACTCAACGCGTCGAGGAGTGCGCGGCCGATCGCGCGGTGGTCGAGCGCATCGACCAGCAGCCCATTGTTACAGGTTCGGACGATGTCCTGCGGCCCCCCATCGTTCGTTGCCACCATCGGGAGGCCCGTTGCTGCGGCTTCCAGCAACGTGAGGCCAAACGGCTCCGTGAGCGCGGGATTCACGAACACACCGCCGGTTCGGCACGCAAGTCGAAAGAGCTCGGGCACGTCGTCCCAGTCGTGGTGCTTCGGGTACGCCACCCATCCGTACAAATCGTATTGGTCGATCAGCGCGAGGATTTGCGAGAGAACGCGGCGCGGCATGGGCGGCATCTCTGCGATGTCGTCTCTGTTCCCTGCGACGAGAACGAGGTTGGCCTTCTCTGGTAGGCCATCGGTCTCTCCGTAGGCTCGGAGAAGGCCCTCGAAGTTCTTTCGCTCGTCGGGCCGGGCGAGAGCGAGGATGATCGGCTTGTCGGGGTCGCGCAGGAAGCGGGCAAGCTCCTCGGCGATCGCCGGTACTTCCCATGATTCCGAGGGCGGAGAGAAGCGCGACAGATCGACGCCCGGAGGAATCACCTTCATCCGCTCCGGCTGGTAGTGATCGTAGAGCTCGTACTGCTCTCGTACCTCTTGGTTCGTGCTCGCGATCACCAGGGCAGCGGTTTCGAGGGCGCGCTCCTCGGCTTCGATGCGCGAGGTGAACTGATAGTCTTGCTCGCTTGCCTCGCCTTTCGACTCGAGGCGGAGCTTCTTCACGTGTCCGAGCGAGTGTCCCGTGAAGATGAAAGGCACCCCGAGAAGCTTGGCGAGACGAGCGCCGATGTACCCTGCATCGGCGTAGTGTCCGTGGATGACGTCAGGAAGGCGCTCTTGTTGCCGTACGTAGCGTGTGAGCTGGTCGAGCAGGCTGTCGAGATGGGGCCAGAGGGTCTCTTTCCGCAGGTAGCGCCGTGGCCCGAATGGGATTCGCACAATCTTCGCGCCCGGGCAGATGGGTTCGACGGGCTGCGAGTATGACTCGTCGACCCGGCGGTCGGTGATCAAGCGTGTGACGACATCGACCCGTGCGACGCTCGGATGCTGGGCCAGAGCCCTCGCCTGATCGACCACGTACGACACCTGTCCGCCCGTGTCCGGGTCTCGCCCGAGCTCGATGTTGGTCGCACGGACGAGGCCGTGAAGTGTGAGCGACAGCACGTAGAGGTCAAGACCACCCGGCGCGCTGAGCGACCCTGCGCTGGTGTCCGTGCTCCAGTCAGCGAGATGGCGCTCATACAGTCCGAAATCCGTCGTGGTGGCGCCGCGCACGGTGCAGAGATCCGCCGCGAAGCGCGCCGCGCGATCGATCGTCGTTTGAAACTCCCAACCGTGGAGGATTCCAAGGCAGACCACCGCGCTGAACGCGTCGCCCGCACCGACCGTATCCACGATGTTCTCGACGGGCATCGGCTCCACCTCGAACACGCGCTCGCCTCCGCGCACCGCGAGGGCACCACGAGCTCCGCGGGTGACGACGACGCCGTCGATGGAGTGAGCGCGAGCCAACGCGATAGCGGCGTCACGGCACTCCGCGGTCGTCCCGGCGGGCCGCGAGGTCAACTCGGAAAGCTCGGCGTCGTTGAGCTTGATCCACTCGCTCGTCGAGAGGCACCAGTCGAGCTTCTCTCTCGTCCACCACGGAGGCCTCAAATTGATGTCGACGAACGCGGAAGCCTTCGTGGCGTTCAAGAGCGTCTGTAGACTTTGCCAGCTCTGGTCGCCTCGAAGCGCGAGGGTCCCGTGGTAGAACAGCCCGGTGGGCTCGTCCGAGATGGCGCGCTTGGCCTCCTCGGCGCCGATGAAGTCCCAGGCCTGTCCCGGGGCGATTTCGAAGTGGTTTTCTCCGTCGACGACGCTCGCGGTGACTCGTCCCGTGGCGTGTGCCTGGTCGACCTGAACGCCGGTCGTCGTCAGGTCCCAACTCGTCATTCGCGCGAGGACCTCGCGACCTTCCTCGTCGTCTCCAACCGCGCTGACGACGAGAGGGTTCGACCCGAAGCCCCTCAGGTGCCACGCGACGTTGAACGGCGCGCCACCGAGCACCCGACTTCCGTCGGGGAAGTGGTCAAACAGGACCTCGCCAAAGATGAGCGGTCGCTTGTGAGAGCGGTGCACTTGCTTTCAATCAGCTTCCTGGATGCGGCCTACCGCCGTCCTAGCTAGGCTCATGTGGCCATGAGCATAACACGGACCCTGCTCGCGTCGGACCTCGACGGAACCCTGATCCCTCTGGAGCAGACGGATCTTCGCCTTCGGGAGGTGCAGGACCTCGTCGGAGTGTTGCAGAATCTGGAGCTCGCCTACGTGACGGGGCGGCATCTTTCGCTCGCGCAGCAGGGCGTCGCGGCCACTGGTCTGCCCTCGCCTTCCTGGTACGTCTGCGACGTCGGCACCAGCGTCTATCGGCGCGCGGACGGCGACTTCGAGCTCGATCCAGAATACCGCCGCCGTATGCGAGACGCGTTCGGCGGCCTTGCCGGCGCAGACGTTCGCGAGGCCGTCGGAGCCGTGGAGGGCCTGTCGCTCCAGGAACCTGAGAAACAGGCGGAGTTCAAGGTGAGCTACTACACGGAGGGGCGCCCGGAGGCCTACGTCGACGTCGTGCGGCATCGGCTCGACGCCGCCCACGCCCGGGTGAACCTCGTTGCAAGCTTCGATCCGGTCACCGAGCGTGGGCTCCTCGACGTACTCCCCGCTGGGATCGCGAAAGACTACGCCGTTCGCTACCTTCACGAGCGCACGGGTGTGCACCAAGACCAGCTGATCTTCGCGGGCGATTCCGGCAACGACCGCGCCGCCATGCTGAGCGGCTACCGGGCGATCGTCGTCGGGAACGCCGACGAAGGGCTCAAGCGGGACCTCGAAGAGCAAGCGGAGCTCCGCGGCTTGGCTGAGCGCGTCTACTTCGCGCGCGAGCCCTACGCCGCGGGAGTGCACGAGGGCCTGCGCCACTACCTCGGCACGTCGTAAGACGGGGCTCAGTGTGCCGCGCCCCAGTTCGCGCCCCATGCCGCCTCGACGGGCAGCGGCACGGAGAGCGGAATCGCTTCTTGCATGCGCTCGAGGACCAGCGGCTCGAGCACCGTCTGCTCGTCGGGTGGTGCCTCGAAGACCAGCTCGTCGTGCACCGTCAATACCATCCGGCTTTGGAGGCGCTGCTTCTCAATCGCGCGCTGAATGTCGACCATCGCGACCTTCATGATGTCGGCGGCGGTGCCCTGGATCGGGGTGTTTCGGGCGATCCGCTCGGCCCCGGCACGGAGGTTGTGATTGCGGCTTCGGATGTCCGGAAGCGTGCGCCTTCGCCCAAGCAGCGTCGTCACGAATCCGTTCGCGTGAGCCTGCTCGACGATCTCGTCGAGGAACGACTTCACGCCCGCGTACTTCACGAAGAAGGCGTCGATGTACCGCTTGGCCTCGCTCCGCTCAATCTTGAGGTTGCGCGCCAATGCGAACTGCGTCTGTCCGTAGATGACGGCGAAGTTCACCGTCTTCGCCTGGCCGCGCATGTGCTTCGTCACGTCGCCGGGTTCCACGTCGAACAGCGCGCACGCGGTTTGCACATGCACGTCTTCGCCCTTCGAAAACGCGTCGACGAGAGCGGGGTCTCGGCTCAGGTGAGCCAGCACGCGGAGCTCGATCTGAGAGTAGTCCGCGGCGAGCATCGACCACCCCTCCTGCGGGACGAACGCATCTCGCACCCGTCGCCCCATCTCCGTTCGAATCGGAATGTTCTGAAGGTTCGGGTCGCTCGACGAGAGTCGACCGGTCGCGGCCACCAGCTGGTTGTACTTCGTGTGGATGCGACCGGTCTTCGGATTCACCTCTCGAGGCAGCGCGTCGAGATAGGTGCTCTTGAGCTTCGAGACAGACCGGTATTCGAGAATCGCCAGAGGCAACGGATGCAGAAGCGCCAACTCCTCGAGCACGCTCTGATCGGTCGACCGGGCGGTTTTCGTCTTCTTGATGACCGGGAGCTCCAACTCGTCGAACAGGATGGTCTCGAGCTGTCGAGGGGAAGACACGTTGAACTCGTGACCCGCAAGTTCGGTGCATCGCGCGTGCAGCTCCTCGAGCACCTTGTCCGCCGCGGCCGAAAGCTCGGCGAGCAGGTCGGTGTCGACGCGTATTCCGTCGAGCTCCATCGTGGCGAGGACGCCGGATAGCGGAAGCTCGATCTCGTAGAACAACCGCTCGAACTCGCCTTCATGCATGCGAGGCGTCAAGAGCTCACTCAGCCGGAACGTGAAGTCCGCACGCTCGTTGGCGTATTGGGCGACCGGCTCGATCTCGACTTCGTCCCAGTTCAGCGCTTTCTTTCCCTTCCCCCGGACGGTTTCCTCGTCCGCGAGATCGCCGTCGAGCTCCTGTCGCGCCACGTCTTCGAGTCGGTGCGCGTGGCGTGCCGGGTCGAGCAGGTAGCTTGCGATCGATGGATCGAACTCCACGCCACGAAGCGTCACGTCGCGACGAGCCCAGAACACCTTCTCCCGCTTGGAGAGCGTGAGTTTCGGGATGAGCGAGTTCTCGAGGAGCGGCGCGAGGACCGGGCCGGCGTCATCCCAGCTCAGATGGTCGGGCGCACCGATGTACCGATGCCCAAGCGGAATGTACGCGCTCACCGCCTCGAGGCAGCTCACAGCGACGCCTACCAGCTCGCCGACGATGGGATCCTCGATGTCCATCACGGTGTAGAGGGCGAAGCTCCCGTTCTCGCGCACGACGGCGGCGATGCGAAGCAGTCCTTCCATGTCCACGATCGTCTCGTAGTGGCCCTCGACGACGGGCGCCGGCTCGAGCTGAGCCAACAGACGCGTCAGCTCGAGCTCGGTGAACAGACTTCGCAGCGCTGCGGTCTCACCGCCATCGTAGCTCGCCTTCAGGAGCTCCGGATCGATCGGGATGTCATCGCGAAGCGTAACGAGCTCGCGCGACGTCATCGCCGCGTCCTTGTGGTCGCCGAGCTTCTGCTTCAGCGCCTTCCGCGTGATGCTGTCGAGGTTCTCGTAGATTCCCTCGAGGCTGCCGTACTCGTTGAGGAGCTTCGCGGCAGTCTTCTGGCCGACCGACGGCACCCCTGGGATGTTGTCCGAGCTGTCTCCCATCAACGAGAGGAGGTCCCGTACCTGTGCGGGCTCGACGCCGAACTTCTCCCGAGTCTCCTCCGGACCGAAGACCTTGTCCCGCATGGTGTCGTACATCACGACGTCGTGGCCAACGAGCTGCAGAAGGTCTTTGTCGGCGCTGACGATCACCACGCGCATCCCCGCCTCGCGCGCTTCACGAACGACCGTGGCGATGAGGTCGTCGGCCTCGAAACCTTCCGCCTCCACCGGGTTCATGCCCCAGGCTTCGACGATCTCCCGCACCCGAACCATTTGCTGCTGAAGGTCCTCCGGCGCCGGCGGACGATTCGCCTTGTACGCCTCGAAGAGGTCTTTGCGGAACGAGTGTCCGCGCGAGTCCATCGCCACGATCACCGTATGCGGCTCTCGCTCACGAAGAAGCTTGAGGAGCATGCTCGACACCCCGGCTACCGCGTGCGTCGGTTCGCCCTTGCTGCTCGAGAGGGGAGGCAGCGCGTGGTAGGCGCGGAACACGTAGGAGCTGATGTCGATCACGTAGATCGTCGTCGGATCGCCCTTGTCCGGCAGCGGCCCCGTCATCGCGGCGCACCATCCAACGCCGCAAACCCGCGGTCAAGCTGGGAAGCAGGTTGCGTGTGTGCTTCAGGCCATGCTACGCGCACCAGCCGCAGCCACACCGATTACCTGCCGCATGTTTGAGACGCTTACAAAAGGGTTTCGCAACGCCCGCAATCGCCTCTCCGGAGTCACCGAGCTCACTGAGGAGAACATCGATCAGGCGTTGAGGGACGTTCGCCTGTCGCTCCTCGAAGCAGACGTCGAGTTCGGCGTCACCAAGGCCTTCCTGGCCCGAGTGAAGGAAAAGGCGATCGGCCAGGTCGTCGAAACCTCCGCGAAGTCGAAGGGCCGCAAGGTCAAGGTCGGCCCCGCCGAGCAGTTCGTGAAGATCTGCCAGGACGAGCTCGAGGCGATGATGTCCTTCGAGGGCGAGCCGGTCGAGTTCGCCAAGAAGCCCAAGCCCACCGGCATCATGATGGTGGGGCTTCAGGGCTCCGGAAAGACGACCACGTCCGCGAAGCTCGCTGGCTTGCTCGAGAATACCAACGCCCGTCGCCCGCTTCTGGTCGCGGCGGATGTCGCGCGGCCGGGCGCGATCGAGCAGCTCCAGGTGCTGGGCGAGCAGATCGACGTCCCTGTGTTCTCGATCCCCGGAGGCATCCCGCTCGAGATCTGCAAGAAGGGGCTCGCACACGCCAAGAAGCTCAAGTGCGACACGGTCATCTACGACACGGCAGGCCGCCTCGCGATCGACGAGCCGCTCATGAAGGAGCTCGACGAGATCCGGACCGCCGTCGATCCGCAAAACGTGTTCCTCGTGGTCGATGCGATGATCGGTCAGGACTCGGTCAAGACCGCGAAGTCCTTCCACGACCTGCTAGGGCTGAGCGGCGTCATCCTGACGAAGCTCGACGGTGACGCACGGGGCGGCGCTGCGATCTCGATCAAGAACGTCACCGGCACCGCCGTGAAGTTCGTCGGTACGGGCGAGACGCTCGACCGCATCGAGGAGTTCCGAGCCGAGGGCATGGCGAGCCGGATCCTCGGCATGGGCGACGTCGTCGGCCTGATGAAGGACTTCGAGGACGTCGTCGATGAAGAGAAGGCCGAGCAAGACGCGAAGCGCATGCTGCGCGGGCAGTTCACGCTCGACGATTTCCTCGAGCAGCTGCAGACGCTTCAGAACATGGGTCCGCTTCAAGACCTTCTCGATAAGGTCCCGTTCTTTCAGGACAGCATGCCCGAGGGTTTCCAGGTCGACGAACGGGAGATCGGCCAGATCAAGGCCATCGTCAGCTCGATGACCCGCCAGGAACGGGCGCAAGCCGAGCTGTTTCAGAAGCAACCGAGCCGACTCGTTCGCGTCGCGAAAGGATCGGGAACGGCGGAGAAGCAGGTCGCGGAGATCCTCCAGCGATTCGCCTTCATGAAGCAGATGATGGGGAGCATCGGCCAGCAGGCCGGGATGCTCGGGAAGATCCCGGGAATGAAGCAGCTCGCCGCGGCGAACCGGCTGAAGGACGCGGTGAAGACCGGCGGCCTCGAGGGCAACCCCATGATGTCGAACCTTGCCGACCAGCTGCTCGAAGCAGCGGTAGCCGAGCAAGGCGGGTTTGGTGCGGGGCCTTCTCCGGGTCCCCGACGCCCCGTCAACAAGAGCAAGAAGAAATCCAAGCGAAAGATGCAGAAGAAGTCACGCCGCAAGTCGCGGCGGTGAAGACCGGGCGGACGGGTCGTCGGCGAGAGCTTCTCGTCCTCGCACTGGTCCCGTGTTCGTGTACTTCGGCGTCTGAGCGCCTTACCGCCGAACAGAAGAAGGTTGTTCGACACACGGTACGACCGAAGTCTCGATCCGATCGGCGATCCCGAATGGTCCAGTCGGGCGCGCGCAGCCGTCGCCTCGAACGGATCCGAGCCCGAGTCGGGATACGCGGCGGAGATCGCCATTCCGTGGCAGGCGTTCAGTCCCCACGGCGACGTTTTTCCGCCGCCACGGGTCGGGGACCAGTGGCGCTTCAATGTGGGTGTGGTCGACAGTGGCCAGGCAGATCGAAACGCCGTCGCCTGGTCACCGCTCGGGGCGGACGATTTCCATGTGCCCGACCGATTCGGTATCCTTCGGTTCGACGGGGCACCCGAACGCATGAAGGGGTCGAGCACACCAACCGAGCTTCCGGAGGGCCGAATGCCAGCGCCCATGCGTCGTAGCGTCGACCCCGCGGTTCGGGACACACTGCTCGAGAAGAACGCCGCGGAGACGAATCGCCTCGACGCCGTGCGAGGCAACGGCCGCGAGCTTCAAACACTTGAATCCTCGGAGGGCGGTCACTAGGGTTCGCGTGAGCGGTCCCCTCCGCACATCATGCTCCGCACACGTCTTATCGCCGGTCGCACGTCGGGCTTGATCCTGGGTGCGCTCTTCGCGTCGATCATGACGTTGGCAAGCCAGGTCGAGGTGGTGCTCGAGCCGCTTCGCGTGGACCCGCTCGAGCCGGCGCCGGTCACGCTTCGCGTTCCGAACAGCTTCGTCCCCGTGTCATCCATTCGTGAGAATCGAGGCATTCCAGAGCCTCTGGTCGTCCAACGCGGCGAGGTGATCAACGATCCCGAGACACAACGGATCGTTCGCGCCTACGAACGCGAACGCCGTCCGCCGCAGCGAAGCATGCTCGCTGGCATTTGGATCAGCTACTTCGTCATCGCGTACATCTTCCTTGCCTATCTGCGAGCGTTTACCGGGGGTCGCGGGGGCCTCCTGAGGACCCAGGCGGGCCTGCTGGTGCTCGTCGGCGCGACCTGCCTCACCGCGAAGCTCCTGCTTCTCTTCACCGGGCTTTCGCCGTTCATCATTCCACTCGCCACGGTGCCGCTTTGGGGCGCGCTGTACTTCAATCGAGCGACGGCGGCGGCGTCGGGCCTGGTCATCGCGCTGGTGTGCTCCTCGTTTCTCGATTTTTGGCTTCCCGCAGTGGTCGTGTACGGCGCGACCACGCTCGGCGTCGCGATCTTCTTCTACGACCGCAAGCACGCGACCCACATGCTGGTAGCCGGCACCGCCGCGGGTCTCTTCGCAGCGCTCGCCCTCATCAGCGTCGCGCTCTCCGCCGGAAACCAGATCGACGTCATTGGTGACATTGCCTCCCTACAACACTCGGTGCTTCTTTCGACCATCGCGGGCGGGATGATCTCGGGTGTTCTTGCGCTTCTCTTGCAGAGACTTGCGACTGCGGCTCTCGGCGTCGTCACGCGCGGCAAGCTCCAGGAGCTCACCGACGTCGACCATCCACTGCTTCGAAAGATGGCACGCGACGCACCGGGATCGTGGCAACACGCTCGTGCGATGGCGAATCTTGCCGAGGGAGCCGCGGCGGCGATTGGCGCGGACGCGCTGCTCACACGAGTCGGCGCGTACTACCACGACCTCGGAAAGACGATTCAACCCAAGTACTACGTCGAGAATCTCGTCGCGGGTGAGCCCAGTCCTCACGGCAATCTCGAGCCCGACGTCAGCGCCGATGCGATCATGGCCCACGTCGTCGAGGGCGTTCGCATCCTGCGTGAGGGAGGCATTCCGGAGCCGGTCGTCGAGTTCGCGTACACGCATCACGGGACCAGCGTGATCGAATACTTCTGGCACAAGTGTCTCGAGTCCGGGAACCCGAAAGGTCTGTCGGACGCCGCGTTCCGCTACCCCGGCATGCGGCCTCGGACCAGGGAAACGGCGATCCTCATGCTCATCGATGCCGTCGAGGCGGCCGCACGTTCGGTCGAGGAGCCGAGCCGGGAGAAGTTCGAGGGGGTCGTGCAGCGGGTGACGAACGTCAAGCTTCGCCAAGGGCAGCTCGACGAGTCGGGCCTCACCATGGAAGACCTGCGCGTCCTGCAGAGTACGCTCACGGATACGCTCTGCAACGTCTATCACAATCGCATCAAGTACCCATGGCAGGACAAGAAGGACGACGACGATGCGCAGCTGCCCGTGCCTGGCGTCGCGACCGAGAAGGACGTTGCCCGGGAACGCAGCCGTGAGACGACTTGAGGCGGCGCTCTTCGTCGTTCTCTTGGTCGCGGGCTGTGAGCAACTCGGAAATCCTCGTCAGTACGCAACGCCGCCCACGCAGTGGCGTGATGCGAACGGTCAGCTGACCACCAGCACTCGCTCGTTCCGGAATCAGAAGACCATTCGGCGACTGGTGTCGGACGGCATGGAGGACCTCGATTACTCCGCGCCGTCGATTGGGCCGCGCCAAACCCTGACGATCGTCGACGTTGCGGCGCAGTCGTTCCGGGCGTCGAGAGGCGGCAAGGTGAACCTGGTCACGCGCTTTGAGCTGCCCAACGGGCAGACCGTAGAACGGGGATGGAAGGTGGCCCCGGAGCCTCCACGGTGGACCGCGGCGTTCGCCCTTCCCGCTCCGCCCAAAAAAGCGATTACTGCCGTGGTGCCATGAGTCCCGAGCGGGTCTCGCGGACGTCGGGAAACTCCTCGAGTGTCCGCCCGTCCTGGCGAAACGCCTCGATCGACTCGAGAAACCCAGCTGAGATGTCCGGGTCGAACTGGCTGCCGCCGCACCGTTCAATCTCGGAAATCGCGATGTCGTGCGAAAGAGCCTTTCGGTAGGCTCGGTCGCTGGTCATCGCATCGTAGGTGTCCGCGACGGCAATGATGCGAGCGATGAGCGGCACGTCCTGACCCTTAAGACCGAGCGGGTATCCCTGTCCGTCCCAGCGCTCGTGATGGAGGTGAACGCCCGGGATCAGCGGATGGAGAAACTCGATGGGCTGGAGGATGTCGCGGCCATGCTCCGGGTGCTGCTTGAAGATCTCGTAGTCCGCTTGAGACAGGCGGCCCGGCTTGTTGAGGTTCATCACGCATCCGATCTTGCCAATGTCGTGCATCAGAGCGGACTGCCGGACGATTTCGATGTCTCCGTCGCTGAGGCCGAGCTTGATCGCGAGGATTTGCGCGTACGCGGCAACGCGCGCGGAGTGGCCGGCGGTGTAACGGTCCATCTTGTCGATCGCGCTCGCCAAGCCGCGGATGGTCTGCTTGAAGGTCGCCTGTAGGTCCTCGTAGAGCCGCGCGTTCTCGATGGCGGCCGACGCGCGGTCTGCTGTGGCGTGAAGGAGCTTCCGCTGCCCCTCGTCGAAGCGCTTGCCCTGACTGTAGCTCACCGCGCAGAGAAACCCGAGGGTGTCACCGCGCGCGGCGAGGCGCGCCACTGCGAGTGACCGGGGCTTTGGCTCCGCGTCGACTCGTTGAAAGTATCGCCAACACGCTTGCCCGTGCTCGAGCAGCGCGGGCGAACCTTCAAAATGCTCGATGAGGGCGTCGACGCTGAGCACGTCGGGCTCGCGACGCAGCCGGAACTCGGGGCTCAGCTCGGTGCTCCTGCGATAGAAGCTCCCACCGCCGTCGCTCAGGAGGACGGTGACGCGGTCGGAAGACACCTCGTGAATGGCGGCGCTGATGAGGGTGTGCACGACCTGTTCGAGCGACAGACTGGCGGCGATGGCTTCGCTGACCTTGTAGAGCGACAGCGCTTCTTTGAGCCGGAAGTTCTCGGCCTGCAGTCGTTGTCTTTCGAGTCCGCGCCGAATGGTGTGGACGACCTCCTCGACCTTGAACGGCTTCAATACGTAGTCGTAGGCGCCCTGCTTCATGGCCTCGATCGCGGTTTCCACCGTTCCGAAGCCGGTCATGATGATCGTCACGACGTGCGGCGTGTGTTTACGGATGGCCGCGAGCAGCTCCAGCCCACCCATGTTCGGCATCTTCAGGTCGCTCAGGACGAGGTCGAAGCGGTCCCGGGAAAGCTCGACGAGGGCTCCGCTGCCGTCTTCGGCCGTCCGCACGTAGAAGCCTTCCATCGTGAGGAAGTCCGCGAGGATCTCTCGGATGACTTCCTCATCGTCGACGACGAGTATCTTCGCGACGTCTTCACTAGGCCGTACGCTCATGTGCGTTCGGCTCTCGCTACTACTTCGCACGAAGCGACACTGTCAAATCCGCGGCGGTCCAGCATTGCTGCTCTACCCGCACTTTGATACATCCGAGCGAACCTTGCCATCGTCGTCTCGACTTACCAGGCTCGCCGCGCTCGTGTACGTCCCGCTCGCGATCGCCGCGATGGCGTGGGCATGGTTTGCGGGCGATCGCCTGGCCTGGAGGTACCCCTCTCCCACGAGCGACGCGGCCTACCCGGAGCGTTTGCTGCTTTCCCTGGCCTTGGGGGTGGGTCTCGGGGTCGCGGTGGTTCTACTCACGCCGGTGTTCGTGCAGCGGGCCGCATGGGCGCGCGCGCTTCAGGCAGAGCTCGGACCGATTGCGAAAGCCTTCAGTGAGAGGGACATCACCCTCGTCGCGTTGATGTCCGGGGTCGGCGAGGAGCTCTTCTTTCGCGGAGCGATGCAGCCGGTGCTCGGACTGCTGCTGACCTCGGCGATCTTCGGAGCGCTTCACACCGGGCCGAAACGGGCGTTTCTGCCTTGGACGCTTTGGGCATTTGTGATGGGCCTCCTATTCGGTTGGATCGCGGAGTTCACGGGAGTGCTTTGGGGACCGGTGGTCGCGCACGTCTACATCAATCAGCGAAATCTCACCTACATGAAGCGACATTGACGCCCGAAGGCGCCCTTTTTACGCTGGTCAGATACAGGTGGAAGGCGAAATCAAGACGAGGGTTACTCCCTTCTCGGAGCCGCACATCTCTACGGAGAGCGCGCAGGACTGCATCGTCGTGATCTATTCGCCGAGCTCCAACCAGCTTGGCAAGCGCTTTTCGCTCGGCAGCGGCAAGGTCAAGATCGGTCGCGGGCTGGAGAACGACGTCGTGCTTCACAGCGACAGCGTGTCGCGCCGCCACGCGCGCATCGAAGTTCAGAGCGGCGCGTATCGGCTCGTCGATATGGCGTCCACGAACGGCACCTACGTGAACGATGAGCTCGTCGAGGACGTTCAGCTCGACCGCGGGGATCAGATCAAGGTCGGCGACACGATTCTCAAGTTTCTGAGCGGCGCCGACCTAGAGTCGCAGTATCACGAGACCATCTATCGGATGACGATCGTCGACGGGCTGACTGGCGTGCACAACAAGCGCTACTTCGTCGAGCAGCTCGACCGAGAGCTCTCGCGCGCTGCCCGACACGGACGGCCGCTGACCATGGTCATCTGTGACATCGACCACTTCAAGGACGTCAACGACGAGTTTGGACACCTCGCCGGCGATCACGTGCTCAAAGAGGTCGCTCAGCTGTGCAAGAGTCGTATTCGCCCGGACGACGTGATCGCCCGGTACGGCGGGGAGGAGCTTGCGATGATCTTACCCGAGACCGACCTCGCGGGAGGTGTCCTCATCGCTGACGAGCTTCGCAAACGTATCGGGTCGGCGTCTTTCGTGTTCGAGGACGAAGACATCGACGTCACCGTTTCCTGCGGTGTCGCTCAACTCGATCCCGCGTGGAGCTCGTACGACTTCGTGAAGGCTGCGGACGACCAGCTGTACGCGGCGAAGCGCGCAGGCCGCAACTGCGTGTGCCCGAGCTGAGCGCGCCGTTCCGCGCGTGCTAGGCTCGGCGGCTCATGCAGTCGATCGCGGAAGCCCTTGCTTCGATGATGCCCGCATTCTCTCCGCTCGGTGAGGAGAAAGTGCCGTTGCTCGAGGCGGTGGGGCGCTACCTTTCGCGCGACGTCGCCGCTCGATTCGACCTACCTTCCTTCGACAACAGCGCGATGGATGGGTACGCGGTGCGGGCGGAGGACGTCACGGGTGCCGACAAAGGTTCGCCAATTCGGCTCGAAGTCCGCGGCGAATCTCGTGCGGGTGGCCCGCTTCCCGGCGAGCTCGCTTCGGGAACCGCATGCCGCATCTTCACCGGTGCGACGATGCCGCCCGGTTCCGATGCGATCGTCATTCAAGAAGACACCGAGCGTGCAGGCGATTTCGTAGACGTCCTCGAGGCCTCTGAGGTCGGGAAGCACGTGCGCGCCAAGGGGAGCGACGTCCGGGCGGACACGGTCCTTCTCGAGCGAGGTGCGCGGTTGGGGGTGGGCGAGCTGGGGGTCTTGGCGAGTCAGAACGTCCAGCACGCTCACGTCTACAAGCGGCCCACGGTCGCGTTGCTGTCGACCGGGGATGAGCTCCGGCAGCTCGGCGAGACCGTCGAGCCTGGCTCGATCGTGAACTCGAACGTGTACGTCCTTGCAGAGATGCTTCGGCAGCTCGGAGTGGAGCCGATTCCGTATCCGTCGGCCCCGGATATCTTGCCGGAGATCGAGCGGGCGCTTCGAAAGGCGCTCGAAGCCGACGTGGTGATCACGATGGGAGGGGTGTCGGTCGGGGAGTACGACCTGGTGCACAGCGCCTACGAGCGAGTCGGCATCGAGCCCACGTTCTGGAAGGTTCGGATCAAGCCGGGGAAGCCGCTGACGTTTGCGCTTTACGAGGGCACGCCGGTGATCGGGATCCCTGGAAACCCGATCAGCGCGATGGTGACGTTCGAAGTGCTGGTGGCTCCGTGCCTTCGGGCGATGCTCGGCGACCCGCAGCCCCACCCTCAACCGGTGCGGGCGAGGCTGGCAGGCGGGTATCGGCGTCGTCCCGGCCGTGTGGAGCTCGCTCGCGGGTGGGCGGTTCGCGAGGGCGGTGAGCTGATCGTGCATCTCAAGGACAAGCAGGGGTCCGGGTCGCTGCCGTCGTTCGTCGGGGTGAACGCACTGGCGATTTTGCCCGCCGATCGAGGGGCCCTCGAGGCCGGCGAAACGGTCGATACGATCCTCTGGGGAGACGGTTTGCGCGGAGAGATCTCGTTTTTCGACACGCTGGACTGACGGGTTTTTATTGTCATTTCGCTTTGTTGCGTGTTGGCTTCTTGACTACCCTGAGTCGATCATTATGCTCGCGCTCCCTCAAAAGGGGGTCACACGCATGAAGAAGACCGAGCTGAAGCGGTTTCGCAAAATCCTGGAAGAGAAACGGGACACCGTGGTCCGTCGAGCGCGCGAGACCATGGACCAGGATATGACCCTGGATGCCTCCGAGCTGCCTGACGAGATGGACCTCGCCTCGAGCGAGTACATGCAGTCGTTTACCTTTCGTCTGCGCGGCCGGGAGCGCCACTTCCTCCAAAAGATCGAGAAGGCGCTCAAAAAGCTCGATGAAGGCGAGTTCGGCATCTGCGAAGACTGCGAAGAGCCGATCAGCATCAAGCGTCTCGAGGCGCGTCCCGAGACCGAGCTCTGCATCCGCTGCAAGGAAGACCAAGAGCGGATGGAGCGCGACTTCGCCTGATTTCAGGTGTCGTGCCTGCCAATGCGGCGTTTGACGCCGTGGATGATGCGCCACGCGCCCAGCATCACGAGAGGAACGGCGACTGCGAAGGTCGCCTTCTTGCTCCAGGGCCATCCGGTCCACGCGAGGCCTTCCCACACGTAGCTCAGAAGACCCATCACGTAATAGGTGATGGCGACGACGGAGAGGCCCTCTACGGCTTGCTGCAGTCGAAGCTGAGTCGCGCTTCGCTCGTTCATGGAGGCGAGAAGCTCGCGGTTCTGACCCTGAATCGAAAGCTCGACGCGGGCGCGGAGCAAGCCGCTGGTCTGACTGATTCGGCGGGAAAGATCTTCGAGGCGGTCGCGAACCGCGTTGCAGGTGCGGATCCCAGGCGCGAGCCGACGCTTGATGAAGACGTGGATCGGCTGGAGCCCGGGGATCTTTTCCTCGGTGAGCTCGCGGTTTCGCTCGCGGACGAGGTCGTAGTACGCATTCGTCGCGGCGAAGCGATAGGTCGTATCGGAGCGGAGTCGCTCCGCGCGAGCGGCGAGGTTCGAGAGCTCGTTCAGGAGCGCTTGCTGGTCGGTTCGCGCGTCAGCCCGAGTGAGCGCTTCGTTGATGCGAGCGAGCTCGCTCTCCATGGTGCTGACCTCGGGCGTGATCTCTCGTGCGACCGGAAGCGCAAGCAGCGCCATCATTCGGTAGGTTTCCGTCTCGAGCACCCGCTGCAGAAGGCGTCCCGCCTGGAGCGGAGTCAGCTCTCGGGCCCGAAGGAGTACGCGCGCGAATCCGTCGGAGTGCAGACGGAAGCTGCTGTAGAGGTACGCGGTCCCCTGGCGGACGACGCCCCCGCGGAGCGGCCGTTGCTCGAAGTACCGGTCGAGCGTGCCGGAATCCGGAGGGCCGTCGGCCGACTGAAAAGCGAGATGAAGCGCGGACGTCGCCCGGCCGGGCATGTTCGCGAGCCATTCGGCGGGCACTGCTCGGAGCGCGGGAGGCTGCTGAGCGGGATCGCCATCTGCGTGCCGAATGAACGTGTAGGTCGAGAACTCGGTATGCCGCTCCCAGCGAAGCTCGAAGTTGCCGAAGGTCTGATAGAGGCAGGACGCATCTGCCGTCGGCGGGTCGACGCCATAGCGGGCGCACAGCTCCCCGAGGTGGACCAGCTCGACCGGGCGCTCCGCGTCCGTTCTTTGGAGGGCGACGTGACTGACGCTGCACGGAATCTCGACCAGCGGCGACGGGCGACTGTGAAGCTCCTCGTACAGCGCCTCGCGCCAGGGATGCTCTTCGATGCCGAGTGGAGCGTTCACGAGCGGATGTTCACGGCAACCGAGCGCCCGGGTCAACCCGCGGGACACGCAGGGTACCCACAGCCCCCACAATTCCAGCTGGTTACCGATCAACCCGCGCGATTCGCAAAAAACGCTGGGTTTTCGCATCTGCATTCGGGGACACGCGGGGTCCCCAAAACCCCCACAATTCCAGCTGGTTGCCGATCGACCCGCGCGATTCGCGAAAAACGCTGGGTTTTTCGCAAGCCCCGCGGCCTGTAGGTGGCGTGGCTTTGGGGTGTCTGGAGGCCCCGGGGTGCGGCGAAAAAATCACGATGCGGGCGCTC
>CBFCWN010000033.1:0-36017 GCA_965601515.1 uncultured Myxococcales bacterium
CATTCCTTCTCAAGCCCAGCGTTTTTCGCGAATCACGCGGGTTGGTCCGTAAGCCTTTGAGATCGCAGTGGTTCTCGGGGCCCTGCGTGTTCCCGGCGAATCGCGCGGGTTGGTCGGTAACTGGTTGGGATTGTTGGGGTTTTGGGGGGGCTGCGTGTCCCTGTGCTATGGGGTGGGGGTGATTGTTGAGTCGTTTTCGGTGGCGCCGCTCGGGTGCAACTGCGTGGTCCTTGGGGATGAAGAGACCGGAAAGGCCATCGTCGTGGACCCCGGCGGTGAGGGGCCACGAATCGTGGGCCGGCTGCACGAGCTCGGGCTGACCTGCGAGGCCATCGTCCACACGCACACGCACTTCGACCACATCGGCGCCACCAAGGACGTTCAGGAGGCGACGAACGCCCCCACGATGATTCACGAGGCCGACCTCTTTCTGTACGAGGGCGTGCAAATGCAGATCGACAGCTTCGGCGCACCCTTCCGCGCGCCCGAGATGGCAGAGATCGACCGGTTCGTCGGCGACGGAGACACCGTGCTCGCGGGCGGCCTCGAAGCCGACGTCGTGCACACCCCTGGACACTCGCCCGGCAGCATCTGCCTCACGATCGAAGGGGACCGGCCGATCGTGTTGGCCGGCGACACGCTCTTCGCCCGCAGCGTCGGACGCACCGACCTCTGGGGCGGCGACACTTCACAGCTCGTGAGCTCCATTCAGAAGAAGCTCTTCTCGCTCCCCGACGAAACCCTCGTCATCTGCGGTCACGGCCCGAACACCACCGTCGGCGAAGAGCGAAAGCTCAATCCGTTCGTCGGACAGCGCTAGCGGGCCCAGACCCCCAGCGCCCCGGCAAGGGCCTCACTCAGCGTGAAGAGCCGCACGTTGGCGGGAAGCTGCGCCTCGATGTTCTGCGCATTGCCGCCGCCGAGATGCAGCAGGTCGTAGTTGAAGATCGGCTCGAGCTGCTCGAGCGCACTGATGACGCGCGCGGACCACTCCGCCTTTCCGATGCGCTTCAGCTCGGTGTCTCGGACTAGATCCTCGTAGGTCTTTCCATCTCGAAACGGATGATGGCCAAGCTCGAGATTCGGGACGAGCACGCCTTCGGTGAACAACGCCGCACCCATGCCGGTTCCGAGCGTGAGGACGAGCTCGACTCCAACCCCTCGAACGACCCCGAGACCTTGCAGGTCGACGTCGTTCACGGCCCGGACAGGCCGACCGAGCGCCTCGGAGAGCAGCTGCCCGAGGGGCACCTTCCGCCACAGCTCGTTTCCGAGATTCGGAGCGTTCTGCGTGACGCTTTCCTTGACGATCCCTGGAAACCCGACCGAGACGCGATCGAACTCAGGCAGCGTCGCCGCCATGCGTCGAATCAGCTCGACGACCGCCTCGGGCTCCGCAGGCTTGGGAGTCTTCTCCCGGACCGTCTGCGCCGCGGGCTCGCCCTCGGGATCCAACGCCGACAGCTTGATCGTCCCGCCACCGATATCTACCGCTAAAGTGAGCATGACCTAGCCGCCCGCCGAGTCCCTGTGGGCACGATAGTACCCAATCAGCTGCTCCGTCGAACCGTCATGATGCCCGGCCGCTCCGTCGAGCTCCGGCAAAATCACCTTTGCGAGCTGTTTGCCGAGCTCCACGCCCCATTGGTCGAAGCTGTAGATGTTCCAGATGACGCCCTGGACGAAGATCTTGTGCTCGTAGAGTGCGATGAGTCGCCCGAGCGCATGCGGGGTGACTATCTCCATCATGAATGTGTTGCTTGGCCGATTGCCAGAAAACGTCTTGTGCGGCACGAGCTCCTCGACGCGCTCCGGCGGAAGCCCCGCTGCCTCGAGCTCGGCGCGCGCCTCCTCTGGTGTCTTTCCACGCATCAAAGCTTCGGACTGCGCGATGCAGTTCGCGACGAGGATCGCATGGTGTTGGCCAAGCGGATTGTGGCTCTTCGCCGGCACGATGAAGTCACACGGAATCAGGTGCGTCCCCTGATGGATCAGCTGGTAGAACGCGTGCTGTCCATTGGTCCCAGGCTCGCCCCAAACGATGGATCCCGTCGAGTATCCGTCGATGATGGCGCCGTCGCGGGACGCGCTCTTGCCATTGCTCTCCATGTCGGCCTGCTGGAGATACGCCGCAAAACGATGAAGATACTGGTCGTAGGGCAGCAGCGCCTGCGTCGATGCCCCGAAGAAGTTGTCGTACCAAATCCCCAAGAGCGCCATGAGCATCGGAATGTTCTCGGCAGGCGCGGCTGTTCGAAAGTGTTCATCGGCCTCGAACGCGCCGCCGAGAAGCTCTTCGAACCGGTCCATGCCGATCACCGTGGCGATCGAAAGCCCGATCGCCGACCAAAGCGAGTAGCGCCCGCCGACCCACTCCCAGAACTCGAACATGTTCGCCGTGTCGATCCCGAACTCGGCGACCGCTTCTGCATTGGTGGAGAGCGCCACGAAGTGTTTGGCAACGGCGTCCTCACTCGAGAGCGCATCCAATAGCCACGCGCGTGCGGAGTGCGCATTGGTCAGCGTCTCCTGCGTGGTGAAGGTCTTCGAAGCGACGATGAAGAGTGTGGTCTCGGGGTCGACCCGCTTCAGCACCTCGCTGATATGCGTGCCGTCCACGTTGGAAACGAAATGCGCGCGAAGACCGGGCTTCCAGTAGGGCCGCAGCGCTTCGGTCACCATCACCGGACCGAGGTCCGAGCCTCCGATCCCGATGTTGACCACATCGGTGATCGCTTTGCCCGTGTATCCAACCCAGCTCCCATCGCGAATCGCGTCAGTGAAGGTCCGCATCTGCGCGAGCACGCGCTTGACGTCCGGCATGACGTCGTGACCCTTCGCCATGACTGGCCGACCGCTCTGGTTCCGAAGCGCCGTGTGTAGAACCGGCCGCCCCTCGGTCCCGTTGATGGGCTCCCCCGTGAACATCCGCTCGATCCACGCAGGCACGTCGCACTCGTGCGCAAGCGCCAACAGGAGCTTGAGCGTCTCGTCGGTCACTCGGTTCTTCGAGTAGTCGAAAAGCAAATCGCCGAGCGTCAATGAGAGACGCTCGGCGCGTTGAGGATCTTCGTCGAAAAGGTCGCGCATGTGGAGGGCGCTCACCTCATCGTGATGAGAGAGGAGCGACCTCCACGCCGCGGTTTCAGTGGGGGACGGCATGCCGCAACGCTAGCACGGCGGACGCTGCGACTAAACGAGCAGCGGCGCGATGACGAGCGAGACGACGCTCATCAGCTTCACGAGAATGTTGAGCGAAGGGCCCGCCGTGTCCTTGAAGGGGTCTCCGACCGTGTCGCCAACGACCGCCGCGTTGTGAGCCTCGCTGCCCTTCGGATGAACCGTGCCGTCGGTCATCTTGTAGCCGCCGCCCTCGAAGGACTTCTTGGCGTTGTCCCAGGCGCCGCCCGCGTTCGACATGAAGAGCGCCATCAAAACGCCCGAAACGGTTACGCCGGCCAGAAGCCCGCCAAGAGCCTCAGGGCCCATGACGAACCCGACGATGACCGGAGTGAGAATCGCAAGAGCGCCCGGCGCCATCATGCGCTTGAGCGACGCCTCGGTCGAGATCTTCACGCAGCGCGCGGTGTCCGGCTTCGCATTGCCCTCGAGCAGGCCAGGGATCTCTCGGAACTGACGCCGAACCTCTTCGATCATGTCCATCGCGGCCACGCCGACGGCCTTCATCGCCATCGAGGAGAAGAGGAACGGAAGCATGCCGCCGAGGAAGAGGCCGGCCATGACGTTCGCCTTTGCAATGTTGATGCCCGTGATGCCCGCCGTCTGAGCGAACGCGCCAAACAGAGCCAGAGCGGTCATCGCCGCCGAGCCAATCGCAAAGCCCTTACCAATCGCCGCTGTCGTATTGCCGACCGCGTCGAGCTTATCGGTACGCTCACGAACCCCAGGGTCCTGGCCGCTCATTTCCGCGATGCCACCAGCGTTGTCGGCAATCGGCCCGTAGGCATCGACCGCCAGCTGAATGCCGGTGGTGGAAAGCATGCCGAGCGCAGCGATGGCCACGCCGTAGAGGCCTGCCACCTCGGCGGCGATGACGACGCCCGCCGCGATGACGAGAATCGGAAGCGCGGTGGACTGCATGCCCACCCCGAGGCCCGCGATGATGTTGGTCGCGGTACCGGTCTTGCTTTGCTCAGCAATACTGTCGACAGGCGCCTTCTCCATCGAGGTGTAGTACGAGGTGATGAGGCCAACCGCGACACCGGCCGCAAGGCCCGCAACGGTCGCCCAGCCCACGTTCATCGAGGTGACGAGCTGCCCCTTGAGGCTGGTCGTTCCGCCCTCGGGCCACATGAAGTGCGCGATCCCGAAGGTAGCGATGGCCATGACGCCTGCCGCGCCGAACGCGCCCATGTCGAGCGCGTGCTGAGGATTCCCACCCTCTTTCGTTCGCACGAAGAAGGTGCCGACCATCGAGCAGATGATGCCCGCGCCCGCAATGACGAGCGGCATGATGACCGGGCCGATGGACTCGCCATCGATCACCGCCTGGAAGCCGAGCCCGAGAACCATCGCACCGATGATCGCGCCAACGAACGACTCGAAGAGGTCAGCGCCCATGCCGGCCACGTCGCCGACGTTGTCGCCCACGTTGTCCGCTATGACGGCGGGGTTACGGGGGTCGTCCTCCGGAAGACCGGACTCGACCTTACCCACGAGGTCAGCGCCGACGTCCGCGGCCTTCGTGTAAATGCCGCCGCCGACACGCGCGAAAAGCGCGATCGAGGAAGCGCCCATCGAGAAGCCAGTGATGACGTTGACGGTGCGGGCGAGATCCCAGCCGAGCACGTTCATGAACAAGATGTAGAGCGCGCCGAGTCCGAGGGTCGCCAAGCCGACGACGGTCATCCCCATGACCGTGCCACCGGAAAACGCAACGTTGAGCGCGGGGGCGAGACCATGTCGCGCCGCAGCGGTCGTGCGCACGTTGGCGTTGGTGGCCACCTTCATTCCTGCCCATCCCGCAGAGGCGGACAACGCCGCGCCGAGCATGAAGGAGCCCGCAATCTGCCAGCCGCGCGTCGGATCGCCGAAGTACGCAAGGCCGAGAATCGCGGCGACCACGAACACGAAAATGGTCAGGACGCGGTACTCAGCGCGAAGGAACGCCAGCGCGCCTTCCTGAATTTGACCCGCGATCTCGACCATGTTGGCATCGCCGGGGTCCTGCTTCGAGACCCAACTCGCCTTGAACCAGGCGAACACCAGAGCCAGCACCCCCGCCACGGGCGCCGCGTAAATCAGATTTTGCATATCGCTAGAACCTTTATGGGAGCCCGATCCCGGTTGATCTCTATCGGGCGGCCGCTTTCTACAAGAATCGGCAAACAGGTCAAACGGAGGGGTGCGGAGGCAGCCAGACCCTCGAAATTATTAATGATTTAGCCGGCTCGGGCAGCGGCGATGGCCTCTTTCGCCGCAGCGAAGTCCGATGGACTCTGGACACTGACGCGCGCTGGACCCTTGTCGATCCGGGCCAATAGCCCGCTCAAGACCTTCCCAGGCCCGACTTCGACGAAGAGTGACACCCCATTTTCGATCATGTTGCGGACGCTTTCCTCCCAACGAACCGGTCGGCTGACCTGACGAATCAGCGCATCTTTGGCCGCATGGCCGGAGGTGACCGGCGCGGCGTCTACATTGACGTACACAGGGACGACGGGGTCGGAGAACGAAAGACCATCGATGTCGGCACGCAGCCGCTCTTCGGCCGGTCGCATGAGCGAAGAGTGGAACGGTGCACTCACTGGAAGCGTCGTCGCACGAGCGCCGGCCTCCTTGAGCTTCACTCCCGCCTCGCGCACTGCGTCGGCCTCGCCTGCGATCACGATCTGTTGGGGAGAGTTGTAGTTGACCGCCTCGACGACACCGTCGACCTCCGCGCAAACGCGTTCGACGATCTCGCGGTTGGCTTTGAGGACCGCCGCCATCGCGCCGACGCCTAGAGGCACCACCTCCTGCATGTACTGACCACGCTTACGCACGAGCGACACCGCGTCCGCGAGCTCGAGTGTTCCGGCCGCCACATGGGCAGAGTATTCACCGAGACTGTGACCGGCGGCGACATCGAATCGCTCGCCAAGCGCGCGCAGCAGCGCCACCGAAGTCGTCAGCACCGCAGGCTGTGTATTCGCGGTGAGCTTCAGCGACTCTTCCGGCCCCTCGAAACACATCGTCGAAAGGGATTCACCGAGCGCAGCGTCGGCTTCTTCGAAGGCGGCGCGTGCAGCGTCCGACGCATCGTATGCATCGCGGCCCATACCGACCTTCTGACTGCCTTGGCCTGGAAACACGAATGCGACCTTGCCCATGGGATGCCGGCATAGCACGATCTTCGAGGGGACCTGTGGAAGAAGAGATCAGAGCTGAAGATCGCGAGCACCTGAGTGCCCTCTCCATCGGCCACTTCATTCTTGCCGGAATTTCTCTGTTCAGCGGGCTTCCGGCGCTCGCCTGGGGAGTCGCAGGCGCGACGCTCGTCGACCAGGTTGGCGGAGATGTCGCAGCCGCCCTGGGCGAGATTTCAGGGCAAAGCGGCGCGGACACGCTGGGAAGCGAGGCGATGCTCGAGGACTTCGAGAAGCTCGTCCTCGTGACCATCGTCGGTGGCATCGTCCTTTCCGTCGCCGTGGCGGTTCAGCTCGGCCTCGTCGGCGTGAAGATCAAACAACGGCAGTGGTGGCTGTTCTGCTACCTCACCGGCTGGGGCGAGTGTTTGATGTTTCCGTTCGGGACGATTCTCGGCATCTTCACGATCCTCGTACTCGGCCGTCCCTCCGTGAAGAAGCTATTCGGCGTGGACTGAGACCTCGGCGCTCGGCTGCGGTCGCACCTTCGTCACCGCCGGATGCACGACGTCCCCGGCGAGCACTCGGTCGCGCTCGTTCGTGAACCAGCGAAGGCACTCTTCGATCGTCTCGTCGAGCGGCGTGATCCGGTAGCCGAGCTCCGTCTCCACTTTGTTCGTATCGAAGTAGATGAAGCGACCTCCGAGATAGGTGAGGTTCCGCCGCGTGAACTTGGGCTTGATCTTCGTGAGCGCGCTGAACCAGTCCATGAGGCGGCCGACCCACAGCAGGCTGTTCGGGTCGAGCATCCGCGCTGGACGCTTCTGGCCGGCGGCCTCGCACAGACGCTCACCGAGCTCCTTGTACGTGATGTTGTGTCCGCCAAGCGTGTAGCTCTGCCCTGGACGACCGTGCGTCCCACACAGCGCGAGGCCCTTCGCAACGTCGCGCACGTTCACCAGGTTGATGCCACCAATGAACGCGGTGGGATTCTTCCCGTCGATGTACTGCTGGAACATCGTCCCCGTCGGCGTCGGCGTGATGTCGTTCCGGCCCATCGGAAAACAAGGCATGCCAACGACGACGTCGATGCCTTCTCCATTGAAGCGGAGCGCCTCCTGCTGCGCGATGTACTTGCTGAGCACGTAGTCGTCCGCATTGTCCCAGTTGTTGAACGTCGTCTCCTCGGTCGCCAACTCTTCGTCTGGAAGAGTCCCGAGAGCGGCCACCGAGCTACAGTGAACGAACCGCTCCACCCCAGCCGCTCGTGCGGCGCGAAGCAGATAGACGGTCCCTTCGACGTTGACCCGATACATCTCCGCGGGGACCGGGAGCCAGTAGTCGAAGATCGCCCCAAGGTGATAGACCGTGTCGCATCCCCGCACCGCGCCGATTAGCGCTTCGGGGTCGCGTAGGTCACCGTGTACGTGCTCCACGTCGAGCCCATTGAGATTCTGCGTGGCTACCCCTGGCTCGATGAGCACCCGAACGCTCAGCCCGTCTTCGAGCAGAACCCGAACGAGATTCGAGCCGATGAACCCTGAGGCGCCCGTGACCAGCACGTGGCGCGGCTGATGCGAAATCGAATTGCCCACGGTCCGCATGAAATCACGGATTGAGCCGCGAGCGAAGACGCTTTGATTGACAATTCGCCCCTACGGCCGTAGCTGAGACCGTCGGAGGCACTTCGATGATTGAAGCCGAAGCACTGGAGGCCCGAATCCGAGAAGGCGTAGGGGACGTGTCCCACATCGCCGTGCGCGACCTCACCGGCACGAAGGACCACTGGGAGGCCCTGATCGTGTCGAGCGCCTTCGACGGAAAAAGCCGCATCGAACAGCACCAGATGGTTTACAGGGCCCTCGGGGAACTCATGTCGGGGCCAATCCACGCACTTGCGCTCCAGACCTACACGCCCGAGAGTTGGTCTGAGGTTGAAGGTTAAAGAGATGGACGAAAACGTTCGCGACCGAATTCAAGGCATCATCGACGGCAACGACGTCGTGCTCTTCATGAAGGGCACGAAGCATTTCCCCCAGTGTGGCTTTTCCGCGACGGTGGTCGAGGTGCTCCGGCGTTCCGGCTCCGAGTTTCAGGACATCAACGTCCTCGAGGACCCGGCGATCCGCCAAGGCATCAAAGAGTTCACCAACTGGCCAACCATCCCGCAGCTCTACGTGCGGGGGAAGTTCGTCGGTGGCTGCGACATCATCCGCGAGATGTACGAAAAAGGCGAGCTCGATTCCGTGCTCTCCTCCGCCGAAAGCTGACGCCCTTCAAAGCAGGTCGAAGCCGAGCCCGGCGAGCACCGAAAGCGTCACGAACGCGGGCGTCATGCCGATCGCGGCTGCAATCATGTAGTCGCGAAAGCTCACGCCTGACATCGCGAGCGTGTAGTTCACAGGCGGGATCGCCCAGAGGAAAAGCCGAATGACGATCATCGACCGGATTGGCCGATCCTCGAGATGATTCAGAGGCTTCTGCAAAAACGGCCGCTTGATGTCCAAGTCTTTGAGCGGCTGCCCGCCGATCGTCCGTACAATCCAGAATGAAACCGCCACGGAGATGTTGGCGGCGATGAGCGAGGCGACGCTCCCCCAGAGGGGCCCGTAAGCCAGGCCGGACACCATCACGAAGACGAAGCCTGGGATGTAGAGCAGCTGGCCGACGCAAAACGTTGCGACGAACACGAAAAATCCGGCGACACCAGCCTCCCGCATCGACTCGCGAATGCCATCGACGGTGAGCTCCGACGTGAAGCCGGTCATCTTTCCAATGGCGAAGATGCCTCCGAGGAAAAGGGCCAGCAGGAGGAGTCGGAGCCAGGTCTTCATGCCGCGGGCGCAGTAAGCCACGTTCCGCAATGAAGCACCAGAGGTCAGCGGATCATCAGGTCTTCGAGCGGGTTCCTCGTGATTCGATTGGAACCATCCAGCGAGTTGATGTCGATCCGACTCAGGTCGACGCGAGGAGAGAAGATCTCGGCGTGAAACGCATCGACGATGCGCTGCGGATAGCTCCGGCCGGTCTCGTCTTCCTCGGGGTCTGCTTCGCCGCACCCCCAGGCCGAACCCGTGCGGCTGAAAAGACAGATACGACCCCCTTCTACCTGAATGCGAAAACCATCGTCCGACGACTCGAATCGCGGTGACCGACGGAGCGCGCGCGCGAGGGTCCGGTCGAGCGCGGCGTCGCTCGACTCCACCTTCGCGGGGAGCGCCCAGCGGAGCCGTCTGAAGAGACCTGGATCCGATGCGAGAACCTCTTCGTAGAGGCCCGTTCGTTCACGCTCATCCGGGAGCGCCCGAGCCAAGACGGCGCGGACTCGTGCGCGAAGGAGTGCATCGCCCGGCTGGAGGCCTTCGAGCGCGCGCTGCGCGCGACTCACCGCCTCGTCATACTCGCCCTGGGCCAACGCGACCTCTGCGAGAACCGCGTCGTAGTAGGGCTCGGCGCCGGGCCGGCTGTCGGTCGCCGCGGCTCGCTCGACCGCCGCTCGAGTCACGCCGGGGCCGAGTGTATCGACCAGCTCCCCGAGAAGCCAGGGTGGCATGACGGCGCTTCGCGCGGTGCCGATGGCGAACGTTCCCTCGAGTCGCTCCTCATCGTCGAGAAACCGCGCGGCATGGCGTCCGCTCATCCACGCTTCGAACCGCAGCCAAAGGGCCTCGGCGTGCGCCCACCAGCGCCGATAAAACGGCTGCGCTGCGGCGCGCTCCACCGTCATCTCGGCCATCATCAGGCGCGCCTGTCGATCGAGCAGCGCAACGATGCTTCGGTCCTGTTCGGCGTCACGACTGTTGTGCGCGCGTCGGTCCGGAAGCACGGACGCCTTGCCCGTAATCCGAAGCGCCTCGTCGGGCTCCCCCATCAACAACAGAAACGAAGCAAGCGAGCGACGCGCCTCATTGCGGTCGGAGTTGCGAACGTGCGCGGGTCGCGACGCGCGATGACGAGGCACCTCACGAAGCGCAGCAAGAGCCTCGGCGAAACGACCGGCTCGCACGTATAGGTCCGTCAGCTCGAGCCAGGGGTTTCCGTACCAAGAGAGCCCCGCTTTCGACGCTTGGATGAGTAGCCGCTCGGCCTCGTCGAATCGAAACACCGAACGCGCGGCCTCCGCATAGTTTCCAAGGTCGACCGCCGTCGCGCTTCCGAACTGCTGCTCGCCAAAGTCGACCGCCTGTGCGCAAACCTCATAGCTTTCGAGGTCGTTGCCCGCTTCGAACTCGATGGCGCACAACGCGTTCTTCGCACGCTCGATCTGGAAAGGGTCACCGGTTTCGAGGCCCGCCTCGGCCGCGAGCCTCGCCTTTTCGAACTCGCGCTTCTTCATCAGAGGCCATGCGAGCTCGGCTTTCAGCTGCGGCGTGTAGAGCTCGTTGTAGCGGTACATGAAACCGAGCTGCTCGTCATAGTGCTCGAGATCGCCGTGCGTTCGCATCAACGCGAGGAGAATGTGCGCGTGCCAACGCCACGGTTGAGTTTCGGCGGGCCTTACCCCTTCCTCGGCTTCGAAGAGCTGCAGAGCCTGCTCGGAGTGAAACAGCGCCTTCGGAAAGTTCGCCTCACCGTAGTGAAGCGCCGAACCCAGAACGAGATGCGCGATGTAGGAGTCTGGATGGTCTACGAGGTACTTTTCGGCTTCTTCCCGCGCTTTCACATAACGTTGGCGTTCGATGAGCTCCCACAGAACGAGCTCTTCCTGGTCGGCCTCCTCGCCTTGGATGAACACCTGCTCGAGCATGTCCTCCGCACCGACGGGCGCCGCCATCGAGAGCAACGCCGCAGCCGTGATCGCGCACAGTGCCCGCCGCATCGTTACCCGCGTCGGAGACTCGCTCGCGCGAGCTTTTCGATCTCGACGGCCGTAGCCTCCGCGATCAGGCTTTCGACGTCGTCGACACCCGGCGCGCACTCGAGCCGATGCTTGAACACGTACGGAGCCAGTGCCTCGATGTCGTCGGGGGAGACGAAGTCGCGACCGTGGATGAGCGCTCGCGCCTGAAGCGCGGGAAGCATCAGGACCAACGCGCGCGTGGATGCGCCCTGAAGAACGCGTGAATCACTTCGAAGCAGCCTCGCCAGGTCCACGAGTGCCTCCTTGACCACCGGCGCCACGTGAACCGACGCCCGAGTCTGCCGGCGAGCCTCGAGAACTTCGTCACGCGTGACCGATGGAAAATCGCCGGCGACTTCGAGGCTCGCGCGGGGGTACTGGTCGAGCACCTCCAGCTCGGCAGCGCGATCGATGTGCTTCATCTCGATCTTGAACAAGAAGCGGTCGAGCTGAGGCGTGGGAAGCGGATATGTCCCGGCCAGGTCGAGCGGGTTCTGAGTGGCGATGACGAAGAACAGGTCGTCGAGCGCATGCGACTCGTTGTCGACAGTCACCTGCTTCTCGGCCATCGCCTCGAGCATCGCCGCCTGTACCTTGGGAGACGTCCGATTGATCTCGTCCGCCAACACGATGTGGGCGAACACGGGACCGTGCCGAAAGCTGAACCGACTCGTTTCGACGTCGAAGATGTTGGTGCCGGTGATATCGCTCGGCAGAAGGTCAGGCGTGAATTGAATGCGGCGAAACGCCGCGAAGGAGTCCGAACCACCGCCATCGACGAGCGCGTTACCAAGCGCCCGCGCCAACGTGGTCTTTCCGGAGCCCGGGTAGTCTTCGAGGAGCACGTGCCCGTCCGCGAGCAGCGCGACGAGGACGAGCTCGACGACCTCATCTCGACCGCGTACCGCAGCGCGAAGCCGATTCCCGAGCCGCTCTGCAACCTCACGGGCGTCGCCGAGGTTCTCCTCGGGAGTTGTCTGAAACGCTTCCTTCATTCTAGCTCCGGCCCACTTCTTCGAAGAATGGCATCATTTTGAACGTAACCAAGACCAGGGTGTGATTAACCCCAAAAACCGCCGCCAGCGCGGGAAAGCCGACTGCAGATCGCTCTGAACCCGGTCGGCCTGATCGCGCAGACGCACCGGGTCGACCGACTGTGCGCCGAACGCGGACGCGACGTGTGAATCGGTGAGGCCCACGAAAGCGGGGACCCGATCTCTGTTGCGTCTCGCAAAGGCCTCGCGTGATTCGCCCTTCGTGCGTGACACGGACACATCCGCCAACCGGTCGAGCTCGGCGCGATAGACGAGTCGTGGAAGCGACCCGCCCGATGAGAATCGAGGCGCGACCCGTCGCCAAACCTTGACGAGATAGAGAGACAGGAGAACGAAGAGGACGAGAAACGAGAGCCACGCGCCCGCGGCGACCGTCATGCTACGGGCAAGCTCTCTGAGCTTGGGAAGATTCGTTGCCGAAAGGGGAATCGGTGATGCCCCGCGAGCGAGCTCGCCGAGAAGCCGCTGCAGGTCGGCATCCATCGGAGTCTCAGGCGGATCGAGCGCGCGCTCGGGATAGACGTCGAAAACGACCCACCCGAAGTCGTCGAGATAGACTTCAGGCCATGCGTGGGAGGTCGCTCCCGACAGGAGGAGCGAAGACCCCCCCTGACGCGCCGACTCGCTGATCGCATAACCGGTAGCCACGCGCGCGGGAACGCCAACGCTTCGCATCAGATAGGTCGCGGCGTGGGAGAAGTGAACGCAGTAGCCGGTGAGGTCGCCAAACAGAAAGCTCGAGGTGGGGTCCTCGGCGCCGCTGTGTTCGTTCTTCAGACTGTAGATCCCCTCCGTTCCAAGCCACTGCGTGATGGCGAATGCCTTTGCGACGGGGCTATCGCGAAGATCGTCGGGCAAGTCCTCGACGATTTGCTGTGCCAGCAGCTCGTATCGCCCGTCGGGCGGCGCTTCGGTGTAGTGCGCCCACTGATCGTCGCTCCAGTCGCCGGACCCAATGCGAGCCTCGAGCATTGCGACCGGGTCTGCCGTGAGGACACCCGACAGCGCGCGGTACACGCGCTTGAATCGGTTCGGCGACGGGTTCTGCATCGGCGCCACCTCGATGGGTGCTTCGAGCGCGAACGGCTGCGTATGGTCCGCCATCAACGCAATGGTGGTCTCGAGAGGCCCGCGGTTGTCGTTGAGCTCCGGCGCGTTTTCGACGTCGAACGGACGCGAGGGAAAGTACGGGATGAGGTCGTGGTCGACGTCTCGGCGTCCCGAGACGACGAGCTTGCGGCCGTTGTATTGACTGAAGGCACCCTGCCGAAAGTAATAGACGCCGCTCGGGGGCGAGTAGTCGTCGTGAAACAAGACGACGGCGACGGGGACGCGGTCACCTCCCGTTTCGTACTTGTCGCGAAACTCGAGCTCGCTGTTGGCCGGGCCCCCCCGAGACTCCTGTTGCTTCCGCTCACCGTCCTTGGCTTGACCGTCCTCAGGTCGGAGACCGAGACCGCCTCCGCCGCTCGGGGGTGGAGGCATTCCGACCAGCGGCGTCGCGACGACGATCAGGCCGAGCAGAATCGCGACGATGCCGAGGTTCAGCACGGCACGGCCAAAGCGCTGCTCTCGGAGTAGAAGCACGAGACCGAGCGCCGTCGCCGTGCCACCCACGAATAGGAACAGCCACGTGGGATCCCAGCCGAGCGCGATGATGTAGTCGGCGAGGTAGAAGGGACGGTTGATCGCGCCGTGTCGATGCGGAATGAACAGCTGAGCGAAAGCCACGGCAACCAGCAGCAGCTCGAAGACTCCAAAGAGCGGTCGTCGTTTGGAGCAGGCGCGGAGGGCCGTGCTGACGATGACCGACACCGAGAGCGCCGTGAACGTCGTCGCGATGCGAAGCGCGCTCACAGGGCCCACGGCCCCCGCGAGGCCGGAACCCGCGGTCAGGGCGCCGCGAATCCAGACGATGAGGCCCAGAAGCACCGCGGCCGATGCGAGGATGGCTGGCGTTCGCAGCCGGGTCCCCGCGACCCGAGCGCCGAAGAGGCATCCAAGCACGCCTCCGATGAACGCGGCAACGGCGGACCCGGAGGGCGCGAGGGTGGCGACGAGGACCGACCACGCGAGGCCGTGGATCAGCGAGCGACCGATCTCGGCCGCGATTCTCGCAAACCCGCTCATGCGGCCTGCTCCCTCGAGACCCTCAGGCGCACGCCGTCTCCAAGGATGCGGCCGCTGACCCGGTCGATGACGACGACCTCACAACGGAGCTGACTCAACGCGCGGCCGACGTTCTCGAGCTGGGCTCGCGGCGTGCCCTGCTCTGCTTTCGGCGTCAGCAACCACTCCCACCATGGTGCCGCAGGCGACCCGTCACGAACCGCGTCGACCGCCAGCACGACGCGGATCCGTCCGGAGCGACGCGCACTCGCTCGACGGAGCTCGTCGATCCAGGGCCCCTCGTTTGGGGGCGCGAACACGACCAGCGCAGCCGGACCCCGCGGATCGACGGCTGCAAGGAACCGCTCGAGACCGGCGCCGCTGCGCCCGCGGTAGCTCGCAGACGAGAGAACTTTGTGAAGCGCCTCGCCAGCGTCGTCGGTGGGCTCCGGCGCACCGTCGGCGCCGAACTGCCAGTCGATGCCAAGCACCCCCTCGTCGATCGCCGCGCGCGCGGCCGCCGCGGCTGCCTCATCCCTCGGCCCCGCGACCAGATACGCCACGGTTCGTCGCGCCCGGCTGAGTGCGCGTTCCGGAACGCGAACCATGAGCCGTCGAGTGCGGCCGAACACCTTCCAGTGAATGTAACGTGCCGAATCACCCGGTACGTACCGCCGAAGCTCGACGCGGTCGCCGTCCTCGAGCCCCATCGGATGAGGGATCTCCTCGCCGCCGGTGAGGGAGGTCAACACCGGAAGCCTCCGGATCCCGCCAAGGTGGGGCAGGACCTCGAAAGGCCCTGGCTGCCGATGCCGAAACGCCACCTTCGCAAGGCCAAACGCGTCCTGAACGACGATCCGACGGGTCACGCCCCGCACGAGGCCCCTTCGCGATAGCTCGGCATGTTCTTTCGAACGCCCGGCCTCCACGAACTGTTCCGTGGACGCGCCCGCGGGCGACAGCCAACTCCAGCGAGCCTGAACGAGCGGGAACCACCAGAGGCTCGGGAGATAGAACCCAGTTTCAACCGGTGACCCGGTCTCAAAGGACGAAACCCGCCATGGAAACTCTGCGCGCCGAAGCCAAAGCCGGATCCCAACGGCTCCGACGAGAACGGCGCCGAGGGCGATGACGAGAAGACCTCCGGCACCGTAGCCCACGACGAGGAGGACGAGGTCCAGCTTCTCGAATCCGAAAGCGGCGAGCGCGACCACCGCGACTACTCCGACGGCCATGCCGAGGGGCGTGAGAGGCCAGGCATCGGCGAACATGGAGCCGATCGAGCGAAGAGGCCGCGCCGCGCGACGGGCAGCCTCCTGGAATAACTCGAACGCCTTCATGGTTGAGAGCGTGCCATGGGACCGCTGTCTTGACAGCTCTAGAGCCTTGGCTACCCTCCGCCAGCCCTGAGAACACCGCCATGGTTCGCACGCGAGGTAGTGGATGAGCGATGTGATGATCGAGGCAGACGGGCTGACCAAACACTACGGTCAGGTCACTGCTTTACGTAGCGCCAACTTCAAAGTGAACCGCGGGGAGGTCGTCGGCTTCCTGGGCCCAAATGGCGCCGGGAAGACCACCACGATGAAGATCCTCACGTGCTTCATCGCGCCCTCCGAAGGCACGGCGCGCGTCGCCGGAGCCGACATTTTCGAAGACCCCATCGCGGTTCGACAAGCCATTGGTTACCTACCTGAGAGCACCCCGCTCTACACCGAGATGCTGGTGCTCGAGTACCTCGAGTACACCGGCAAGATGCGAGGGCTCGACGGCAGCGCTCTCCAAGGCCGAATCCGCAAAGTCGTTGAAGAAACGAGCCTCGGGGAAGTGGTCGGCAAGTCCATCGGAGAGCTCTCGAAGGGGTTTCGGCAGCGTGTGGGTCTCGCGCAGGCGCTGATCCACGAGCCGCCGGTGCTGATTCTCGACGAACCGATGAGCGGGCTCGACCCCAACCAGGCCTCGGAAATTCGTGAGCTGATTCGGGAGATTGGCCGTGAGCGCACCATCATTCTATCCACGCACAACCTCTCCGAGGTGCAGGTCACGTGCGGACGGGTGCTGATCATCGCGAACGGGGAGCTCGTGGCGGATGACACCCCCGACGACCTCGCGGCGCGCGCGGGCAAGCCCCGATTCGTCGCGACCGTACGTCGAAACCAGAACACCCCGAGCGAGATCGAGAACGCCTTTGCTGCCATCGCGGACGCGCACAGCGTGATCCAGCGCGACGGCGCCACGACTGACGAGCTCGTGGTCGAGGTGGTCCCCACCGGTACGCAAGACCTGCGAGCCGACATCTTTCAGGCGGCGGTTTCCGCGAACCTGGTCATGGTCGGACTCGAGCAGCGCGGGGAGAACCTCGAAGACGTCTTCCGACAGCTCACCACTGGAAGCGTGGAGGCTTCGTCGTGAAGAACATCCTCACCATCGCGGGCCGCCAGTTTCGAAGCTACTTCAACGGCCCGGTCGCTTATATCGTCATCTGCATCGTGATGCTGACGCTCGGGTTCTTCTTTTGGAAGACCTTCTTCCTTTTCGGGCGAGCGAGCGCGCGTGAGATGTTCCGTTGGCTCAGCTTGATTCTGGTATTCGCGCTCCCCGCGCTCACGATGGGCCTTCTCGCCGAAGAAAAGCGAACCGGCACCATCGAGCTCTTGATCACGATGCCGGTCACGGAGGCGCAGGTCGTGGTCGGCAAGTTCCTCGGCGTGTTCGGTCTCTATGCCGTTCTGTTGGTCCTTACGCTTCCCTACCCGATCAGCATCGCCACGCTTGGCGACCTCGACTGGGGGCCCGTGTGGGGCGGATACTTCGGGTTGGTCCTGCAAGGCTCGGCCGTCCTGGCGATCGGCCTGATGGCGTCGAGCTGGACCAACAACCAGCTGATCGCGCTCTTCGTCGCATTGACTCTGAGCGTGTTCTTCTGGGTCATCGACAAGTTCCTGCCGCTGCTGCCGACGAGCGCCGCCTCAACGCTTCAGTGGCTGTCCTTCGACTATCACTTTCAGAGCATGGCGCGCGGCGTGATCGACCTGCGCGACATCTTGTTCTTCTTTTCGATGACCCTGCTCGCGCTGGCAGCCGCGTTCCGGGCGCTCGAATCGCGACGGTGGAGCTGAGCCGTGTCGTCCAAAGTTCAAAAACGCGCAGCTAGCGAATCGCTCGTCTTCCTCGGCATCTTGGCGGGCATCCTCATCCTGTTGAACGTCCTCGCGGCGTCCCTGCCATCGCCACGCATCGACCTCACGCGCACAGGCATGTTCTCCCTCGCCCCAGGCTCGGAGCATCTGGCATCGAACCTGAGCGACAGAGTGGAGATCACCGCGTACTTCACAGAAAACCTTCCTCCACCGTTCAATGCGACCGAGCGCCAGGTCCGAGACCTGCTGTCCGAGTACGAGGCGGCATCGAAGGGTCAGATCGTCGTTCGGTTCGTGAACCCCAACGACGAGGAAAAGCAGCAGGCCGCGCTGGCCGACGGCGTTCAGCCTGTCGCACACCAGAAGATCGAGGAGGACCAGGTCGCGGTCGTCGAGGGCTACCGAGGACTCGTCCTGAGACACCTCGACAAGAGCCGCACCATCCCCGTGATTCAGGACACGACCGGCCTCGAATACACGATTACATCCGCGATCAAGGAGCTCATTGGAGAACGCACGCCGATCGGGATCGTCGGCGGACATGGTAGCCCCAACCTCACGCAGGGCCTCACCAGCCTGCAGTCGGTGATGTCGCTCTACGACGTGCGCGAGGTCGACGCGTCGCAGGAAATCGATCCGACGCTCACAGCGCTCCTGATCGTCGGGCCGAAAGAGCCGCTCACGGACGAGGAGTTGCGCCGGATCGACCAGTACGTGATGCGCGGCGGGTCGCTCGGCATCTTCGGTGGTGCGCTCTCGGTCGACCTCGGCGGGCAGAGCGGAGGGCCTTCCGCACAGGTCGTCGACACACGCGTGGACGAGTTGATCAAGGGTTGGGGCGTCGAGCTCGACTCTACGATCGTCGCGGACGCGCAGTGCAGCCGCGCTCCCATGCGCGGACCTCTCGGGCTCCAGGTGCTGGTGCCCTACCCGCCGATTCCGATTCTCCAGCTCGACGAGGAGCAGATCAACCACCCGGTGATGTTCCAGCTCGCGTCGCCCATGCTCCCGTTCGTATCCCCACTCGAGGTGGGTGAGGCCCCCGAGGGGGCGACGCTCACCGTGCTCGCTCGTTCGTCCGACGATTCGTGGAGCATGTCCGGGCCCAACATTGCGCTCGAGCCTCGGAATCCACGGGAGTGGCAGATGACGGAGACGGCCGGGCCCTTCGACCTCATGGTCGCCATCGAGGGCAAGCTTCCGTCTGCCTACGCGGAACCGGTGTCCGAAGCGGGGGAACCCTCGGAAGTCCAGGCGCCTCCGGTTGCGGAACGTGAGGTGCGCATCCTCGTGACCGGCACGAGCACGTTCCTCGAGGACAGCTTCATGCCACCGCGTCCCCCGCAGGGTGAGGTGCAGATGAATGCAGCGCTCGCATTGGCGCTGAACGCCGTCGACTGGCTTGCCGCCGATTCCGACCTGATCGCGATTCGCGCAAAGAGCGTCGAAGAGCCGGCGCTGGACATCCCCGACTCGGTCCTCGCCGCGGAGGGTACGGTGCTCAGCGCCGCAGAAGAAGGGGACGAGGCGCGCGTCCAGTCGGCCCTCGAAGAGCGGCAAGCGGCGATCGAATCCTGGGACGCGAAGAAGAAGGCGTACCGCTGGGTGAACACGCTCGGAATCCCGCTGGTCGTCGCGTTGTTTGGGCTCTTTCGTTGGCGTCAGCGCACGAACAAGAAGCAAACCCTCAGGCTCTAACCAAGAGGACGGTTCGAGATGGATTGGCGAAAGAATCGCGTCGTAGTCGGAGCGGTGACACTCGTGGTGCTGCTGGGCCTGACGCTGTGGGCAACCAGCCGCGACGAGCGTCAGCCCTCGAGCGCCACGGAGCTCCCCGAGCTCGAGATCGACAAGGACTCGGTCACCGGGCTCGAGATCACTCGACCTAGTGGCGAGCGCGTCGTCCTCTCGAACGAGAGCGGCGCATGGCGTCTGGTCGAGCCCCTCGATGCCGAAGCAGACCCCAGCAACGCAGAATCGGCACTCAACCGGCTCGACGAGCTGACCCTGGTTCGCGTCGTTGCCACGCAGCCGAGCAACTACGGCCGCCTCGAGGTCGACGACGAGAACGCGGTGCGTGTCGTGGTGAAGACCGGCGACGAAACAGCGGCGGATCTGGTGGTCGGCAAGTACGCGGACGGTATGACGATGCTTCGCGTCGGGGACCTGGTCGAGGTGTTCGGCGCGAGCGGCTCTCTACGCTACGCCTTCGACCGAGACCTCAAGGCGTGGCGAAACAGGCGAGTCGTCACGGAGGAGGCTGCGGACGTACAGTCGATTGAGTTCGAGACCCCCGACGCGACGTTTGCGTTCGAGCGAAGCGGTGACGGTTGGACAGCAACCAAAGGACAGAAGGCCCTCGGTGAGTACGACCCGAAGAAGGTGGCCGGAATGGTCTCCACGGCGGCGCGCCTCATTGCGACGGGATTCGCTGCAGAAGACGTCTCCGTCGCGCGGGCTGGGTTCAACTCGCCGACAGGCAAGGTCACGATGACGGTCACGGGCTCCGAGGAGCCGATCGTGCTCGAGCTCGGCGACACGGCCGAGAACGAGAGCGAGACATATCTCCGTCGCGCCGGCAACCCCACGATCTACGTCGTGTCTGAGTACCTCGCCGACCGACTGAAGCCGGAAGCGGACGCCTTCGAGAAGAGCGACGAGCCACCACCTGCGCCGCCCCCAGCGATGCCGGGCGCCCCTCCGGGCGGCCAGGGACAGCCCCAGCTCCCGCCGGAGCTGATGCGTCAACTGCAAGAGCAGATTCGCCAGCAGCAGCAACAGCAGGGCAGATAGCCGCTCAGCCGGCGCTGAGGCGAGCCCCGGCCACGACGATGGCAGCCCACCCTGCCATCATCAGCAGGCCGCCAATTGGGGTGATGGCGCCCAGCTTCGTCTGACCGGTCACCGTCATCAGGTAGAGGCTGCCGCTGAAGATCCCAACGCCCGCGACGAAGCACCACCCCGCGACCACCGCGGAAGTGCCCGCACCCCGATGTACCAACCATGCGACGAACGACAGGGCGACGGCATGCACCAAGTGGTAGTGAGCCGCGGTCGTCCACCACTCCATCCGCTTGACCCCGTCCGGCAGGGCATCGAGCCGCGAACGCAGCCCATGCGCACCGAATGCGCCTAAGGCGACCGCGGTAAATCCGAGCACCCCGGATAGAATGACGAAGAGCCTGGACATTGGCCTCATCATGGGCCAACTCCCACCTTGCGACCAGGTAGCGCGCTGGCTCCCGTGAAGCGGGCGGGTTACCCTTACAACAAACAGGACGCTGGGAGCGACAACTCGGAGATGACCGCAGATTTCGGTGTCAACCAAGGACTGGTCGAAGAGCAGTTCCTGAAATGGGTCGACAACCCCCTCGCCGTCGACGAAGCGTGGCGTGCGTACTTCGAAGGCCTCGAGCCCGAGGACCTACCGAACATTTCGAGCGCCGGGACGCTTCGCGCTCCAGTGACGGCCGTCGGTATACTGAGTCCGGTGCCCGTCGGTACGAACGGGAACGGGGCGGCGGCTCCCGAGCCCGCAGCGGTCGTCCAAGGGACCGAAGAGGCCGTCGAGCAAGGGGTCCGGAACTCGGTGCTACTTCCGCCCACCGCGGAGACGGCGCTCGACCCGGTGCTACCCGATAACCCTGCGATCGTGTCACGGTCGTCGTTTGCTCCATCCTCGGAGCTGCTCGCCGCTACCGAGCTCCAGGCGCGCCTGACCGCCCTCATCAATGCCTACCGTGTGCGAGGCCATCTCTTCGCGAACCTCGACCCGCTCGGGATCAAACGACAGTTCCCCGACGACGACTTCGTCCTGAAACGCTACGGCCTCGCGCACGTCGACCCGGACACGATCTTTTCGACCGGCGACCTGGCCGGCCCCGCAAACCAACCGCTCGGCACGGTCATCGCGCGACTCAAGGATACCTACTCGCGCACGATCGGCGTGGAGTACACGTTCCTCGAGAAGCGGGCTGCTCGAAACTGGCTTCGAGACCGGATGGAGCTCACCGGTAATCACATCGACCTAAGCCGCGAGCAGCGCATTCGCATCCTCACGAAGCTGACCGATGCGGAGATTTTCGAGCAGTTTCTGCACACGAAATACACCGGGGCGAAGCGATTCTCTCTCGAAGGCGGGGAGAGCGTCATCCCCATGCTGGACATCCTCAGCGAGCGCGCTTCAGAGCTTGGCGTCGAAGAGATGGTCATCGGAATGGCGCACCGCGGGCGACTCAACGTGATGGTCAACATCATGGAGATGAACGTCCGGCAGATCTTCGCTGGCTTCGAAGACGACGATCCAGAGGCTTACGTCGGACGCGGCGACGTGAAGTACCACCTCGGCTACTCGCTCGACCGCAAGATGCCGAACGGCAACTCGATCCACATGACGCTCGCTTTCAATCCGAGCCACCTCGAGTTCGTCAATCCCGTGGTCGAGGGTCGCGTGCGAGCGAAGCAAGACCGCAAAGACGACGAAGCCCGAGTAACCGTGCTGCCGCTTCTCATTCACGGGGACGCCGCTTTCGTCGGTCAGGGCGTGGTCGCCGAGACTCTCAACCTCAGCCGACTCAAGGCGTACGAGACCGGGGGGACCATCCACGTCGTCGTCAACAATCAGATCGGATTCACGACGAACCCGGAGGACTCTCGATCGACGTCGTACTGCACCGACATCACGCGCATGCTCCGTTGTCCCGTGTTCCACGTGAACGGCGAGGACCCCGAGGCCGTCGCTCAGGCGGTCACGCTGGCAACCGAATACCGGCAGAAGTTCCATGGCGACGTCGTGCTCGACCTCTACTGCTACCGGAAGTACGGCCACAACGAGGGCGACGAGCCCCGCTTCACGCAGCCTGAGATGTACTCGGCGATCGACAGGAAGCGGACCGTCCGCGAGGTCTACGTCGACCACCTCATCAAAGCGGGCAAGCTCACCCGCGAGCAAGCCGAGGAGATCAAGGTTCGCCGCCAGCAGGACCTCGAGAACGCCCTCGAGGACACCCGAAAGAACGGCAACTACAACCTGATCCCGGCGTCGATGCTAGGCTTGTGGACCGACTACAAGGGTGGCAGCGACCTCGACGTTCCAGACGCGGACACCCGCTTCCCGCGGGCCAAGCTCGACCAGGCGCTCGATCGCATCACGACCTACCCCGACTGGTTCACCCCGCACCCCCGCATCAAGCGCTTCGTTCTCGACAAGCAGCGTAAGGTTCTCGAGAGCGGTGAGGGCGTCGACTGGGGCACCGCGGAAAACCTCGCGTTTGCGACCCTTCTTCTCGAGGGCACACGATGCCGACTCACCGGCCAGGATGTTCGTCGAGGTACGTTCAGCCATCGACACGCCGTCATCTTCGACAAGGACACCGGGCGCCGGTACACGCGCCTCGGTCACCTCAGCCCTGACCAGGCACATCTCGAGATCTATGACAGCCCACTCTCCGAGGTCGGCGTCCTGGGCTTCGAGTGGGGCTACTCGCTCGATTCGCCCGATGCGCTCGTCTGCTGGGAAGCGCAGTTCGGCGACTTCGTGAACGTCGCACAGGTCATCGTCGACCAGTTCATCTCGTCTTCGGAAGACAAGTGGCACCGTCTGAGCGGGCTCGTCATGTTGCTTCCGCATGGGTTCGAGGGACAGGGCCCCGAACACTCGAGCGCACGGCTCGAGCGCTTCCTTCTTCTGTGCGCCGAAAGCAACATGCAGGTCGTCAACCTCACGACGCCGGCCCAGCTGTTTCACTGTCTCCGACGGCAAGTGATTCGACCGTGGCGAAAGCCGCTGATCGTGATGAGCCCGAAGAGCCTCCTTCGTCATCGCCGCGCGGTCAGCACGATGGACGAGCTCGCGAACGGCGAGTTTCAACGCATCATTCCAGACGACCCGGCCATCGATCCGAAGAAGGTCAAGCGCGTACTCCTCTGCTCGGGCAAGGTCTACTACGACATCCTCGAGCGCCGAGAGCAGGAGGGCCGCGACGACATCGCCATCCTGCGCGTCGAGCAGCTCTACCCGCTTCGCGCAGAGGAGCTTCAGGAGAAGCTCGCGCCCTATGGTCCGAATGCCGACCTCGTCTGGGTGCAGGAAGAACCGTGGAACATGGGCGCCTGGTTCTTCATGCGCGGACGCCTGCCGGAGATTCTCGGGGACGAGGCGCCCCTCCGTTGCATCGCACGGCCCGAAAGCGCCAGCCCCGCCACGGGCTCGGGGGCGTCTCACAAGCTCGAACAGCAAATGCTGCTGAACGAAGTGTTCGCTCCATAGCGCCAGCAACGAAAAAGGCCCCGTCCGTCGGACGAGGCCCCTTTTGGGTGCAATCGGTGCGGGTCGCTTACGCGGCGACGTTGACCGAGATGCTCTTGGGTGTAGGGACTTCCTTCTTCGGAAGCTTCAGCTCGAGCACTCCGTTCTTGAGGTCGGCACTGATGTTGTCGGTGTCGACGGTCTCAGGGAGCGAGAACGAGCGGGTGAAGCTGCCGTAGTGGCGCTCGACGCGGCGGAACTTGTCCTTGGTCTCTTCCGTCTCGACCTTGCGCTCGCCGCTCAAGGTGAGGACGTTCTTCTCGACGTCGACTTTGATGTCGTCCGCAGAGAGGCCTGGCACCTCCGCGTCTACGTAAAAGGCGTCGTCTTCTTCGCGGATGTCGACCGCGACTTGAAACGCCTGCTTGGTGAGCCCCCGGCCACTAAAGAAGTGGTCATGGAGGCGGTTCATCTCTTCAAATGGATCCCAACGAACTAGCATGATGGACTCCTCCGTCTGCTTGCGGATGCAAGCTGAGTGTTTCGCCGAAGCGCGCGTGCCGCGAACCATTCGCAGGCCTTGCTTTCCGACGTTGCACGCAAACTAAGCACGGAAAATCGGGTGTCAACACTCGCAAATTGACGGAGTTTGACGAGGCGATAGGCTTCGGGGAGATGAAGCTCTCAGGGTGGTTGCCGGTGGGGGTGCTGACGATCGGCATGCTCCAACCCGGCTGCGTCGAAGACGTGCGCTTCAATCCCTCGGGGTGTGAGGTTCACGTGCGCGGTCGCTGGCTGATCGATGGGGAGAACCCCAACCAAGAGACCTGCGGCAACATCGCCCTCGTCGAGGTCGCCATCATCAACGAAGCGGAGAACGAGTTTTGGGTCGCGCCCGAGTTCACACTTCGATGCGACGCCGAAAACGATTCGAACGCCGTGGTGATCGATGGAGCCGCCTTCATCGATACGCGAATCGTGACGCGGAACCGCTGCGACGGCGGCGGCGAGATTCTTCAAGAGAACCCGCTGAACGAGTACAAGTCGCGGTGGCGAGGCACCACGGACCTCAAGTTCATCGTCGATTGCACGCCGATCGTGATCACGGAAATCACCCTCGATGACGGAGACCGGTTGCTCGACCTCGGCACGATCAACCTCAATACCGGAGAACCGGGGGTAGAATGCCCATCCGAGCTCTGATCGCTTGCAGGCCTACGTCCGAATAACTAGAGACACTACGTGTTCCGCTTTCCGCCGCTCACCCCGTTTGTGAAGAAACTCCTCATCGCGCTGTTCGCGACGTGGATCCTTCAGATCGTGCTCCAGAACTGGGCCGGCGTTCCCACCTTCGCTCTTCTCGCGCTCAGCACGGGGAGCCTCGGGCTTCCAACGTTGTGGCAGCTCGCGACGCACACCTTCGCGTTCCCGACCGGACCCAACGCCGTGTTCTCGATGATCCTCTCGCTGCTGTTCCTCTGGCTCATGCTCGCGCCCTTCGAGCAGCGCTTCGGGCAAAAACGGACGTGGCAACTCTGCGTCGTCTCCGTGCTCGTCTCCGCGGTCGTTGCACTACTCGTCGGCATCTTCGTCAGCAACCCGTCTCCGCTCTACGGAGCTCACCGAATCCTGCTTGGCACCATTGCGGCGTTTGGATGGTCGTACCGGGGACAGGGACGAATGAGCTTCTTCGGCGTCATCGACATGAAGCCGGAGCACATCGTTTATCTGGTGCTCGCTTTCAGCCTGCTCATGTTCTTGATCACGGGTGACGCGGTGGCGCTTGTCGCCGACCTCGGCGCCGTCGGCGGAGGAGTCGCATTCATCGAGTGGCTGCGCCGCCCACCGAAGCGGCGCGTCCGCAAGGTGGCACGCGGAAAGCGCAAGAGCTCGTTCGACGTCGTCGATGGCGGCAAGTCGGACGAACCGCGCTGGCTGAACTGATGGCTGCGAGAGCGCTCTTCACGCTGTGTGCCCTGGCCGCCGCTGCTGGCTGCGCCACCAGCGACCCACAGGTACAGCCGCCGGGTCTCTATGACGCGTGCTTCGCCGTCGTCGACTGCGTGGAGGCGGCCACCCGATGCGAGGAGCTGGCGGTCGAGTTTGCGGGCCTCGAATACATCAACGCCATCTGTACGACCGGATGCTCGGACACCGGTCTGCTGTCGCCCGAGTGCTCGAGGGCGTTCGTCGGGAGGCTCGGTAGCTGCTACCCGGGTAGCGTCGCGGGGGGCACCAACGAGTCGATCTGCTTCGAGCCCTGCGACTCAGACGGAGACTGCCTTTTCGGGTTCCGCTGCCTCAGCGCGACCGATCTATGCGGTCGGGATTCGAGCTGCCCCATCGACGAATCTGACGCGATCTGCGTCCCAGGCCCAAGCTGACGCTTTTGGGGCCCGCCGGCGTCAGCCATGCTAACTGGACGCCATGAGGATGTGCCAATCGTGCGGTACAGCTGCCGCCCTGGTCGTTCTGCTCACGGTAGGAGGACTCTCGGGGTGCTCGAGCAATAAGCAGGTTCCCTTTGGACTGGAGGAGCCCGCTGAGAAAGACGCCATCGTCGAGACCGAAGAGGAGGCGACGGAGGAAGAGGCAATCGCCGAGATGCCCGTCGGTGAGACCTTCGAGCCGAACCAGGTCGAGGTCCCGATCGACGATGTGGCGCTCGTGCTTCCGAGCGGATACGCGCTTGGCGCACTGCGCTTGGATCTCGACGGCGAAGAGCCCACTGACGCCATCGTGGTCTCGACCGACGAACAGCGCGTCACGATCCAGACCGCCTTCGAGAAGGGCCTCGGCGTGACCGCCTCGACCATCGACTCGTTCTTGGTGCCGGATGACTGCAAAGACCCACGCGTCGACCTTCGACAGCTCTCGAGCTCACTGGTGACCATTCGAGTCGACCACGCCTGCGAGGCGGGCGACCGGACCAACGTTTGGATTCTGACCGTCGAGCGCCAGCCCCGAGTCCGAGAACGAATGACCTTGCTACCACCCAACGACGTCTCCAAGTCGCCGGTTTCCCTCGAGCTCGCTGCCGAGGATCGCGACGCAGACGGCTACGAAGACGTCGTGGCCAACGTTTCGATTGGGGCCATCGAAGTCCCGCTCACCTGGCTCAATCGGCCCGGAGGATTCGCCCGCGACACGTCGGAACCCGAGGCCAGCATGAAGGTGTTGGCGGACGACGCATGGGGGTTCATCGACGCAGATCCCGCGGGCTCTTCGCAGCGAGCGCGCGGCGTCGTCGATGCGTTCGTCGCGCTGTGCAGAGAGAGCGGCTCAGCTCGCCTTGGTCTCGCCGGCACGCAGGGCATCCAATGTGGAGCATCGAAGGCGACGTCGCGCGCGATCGCGACCGAGGTGATTACGGCCATTCGCCGCGGGGCGTTCATTCGCGCCTTGGAGCTCCAGCGGTGGTGGAGCACGGGCGCCGTGCAGCCAACCGCGGAGGAGCGATCCGCCGTACAGACGGCGTGGCAGCGGGCGAAGGCGAGTGGAAACGCCGCATGGACACTCGTCGATACCCAGAGCGCTACCGCAAGGCTCGAGTTCCGTGACGAGGACCACATCGTGGTCGGCGGGTTCGCACCGAAGCTCATTTCGATCACAACCAAGACGAAGGAGCCCCTGGCACCTTCCGACGCCCTACCCGCGACGCGAAGCCCAAACGGGCGCCTCGCGGTGAAAGGCGTTCGAGTGACCTGCGTGGGTTACGAGGCCGAGATCGGTCCATTGATGAGCAAGCGGACCCATCGCGTCGTGATCGAACGGCGCCCCGGCACCGTTCCGTGTCGCACGCCCATCGATCGCCCCGCGTCGGTGTTCGAGTGGGCGGTCCTCGGTTGGGCGCCGCAGGGGCTCGTTGCTGCGACGGGAGACCGACTTCGTATCGTGCCCGTCGATGAGCTCGGCAAAACCGCCGGCCAGCCGATCGACCTGCGACCCGGCAGCCCGCTTCCCGCGCCGGTCCGCGGTGCTCGGATCACACCCGACGGCAACCGATACGTGATTCCTCATCCCGAAGGCATCGTCGTCCGGGAATGGCAGCGCGGGGGCTCAGGCCTCTGGCTGCGACCGGCAGACTGGACTCAGGTGCCGGGAGAGCTTCGTGCGATTGCGATCAGTCCGAGCGGCAAACGAATTGCGGTTCAGAAGGGCAACGAAATCCGGGGCTTGACCTGGTAGGGCGCGGCGCCTGTGACGATGGATCTGCGATGGTATAGTCCCGGCGTTTTGCGCCTTTCCGAGCGACCGCTGTGGGCCGTGCTGACCCTGCTCGTCGTCGGCGCGTGCAGCGGCCCTCGCGCGAAACCTCCGGCGCCGTGCTTGTCGGACTCCGAGTGTCGGGCCGAGCGAATCTGCCACGAGGGAAGGTGTCGATTCGTCGAGGAAGTACTCGCGGAGCTGGCCCTGCCCCCCGAGCCGACCGAGCCGGGTGCGCTTCCAAGGAGCGCCAACGGCTTCATGGGAGATGCGGCCCACACCGGCCGCAGCGAGAACCGCGGCCCCGCATCGGAGCCGGTTGCGATCTGGCGCTACGAAACTGGGGCGCGCGTCTTCGCGTCCCCCGTCGCGGGACACGACGGGACGATCTACGTTGGCTCCCTGGACGGACAGTTCGTCGCCCTGAACCCGGATGGCTCGCTGAAGTGGCGTTACACCGCCGGCCAGAAGATCTACCCCAGCGCGCTGCTGGTCGGGTCCTCGGTCATCTTCGGAACACACCAAGGGGAAGTCGTGTCCCTGTCGCTCGACGGTCAGCCCCGCTGGAAGGTTCCCCTACAAGACGTCGTCGACGCCTCGGCAACCCTCGGACCGGACGGACGCATCTACATCGTCGCGAACGGCGCCTACGCGATCGACCTCCTCGGTCGCATGCACTGGCACAAGCCGACTGCAGGCCACGTTCGGACCGCGCCGGTCATTCATCCGGCTCGCATGATCATCATCGGAACGACCGAAGGCTCGCTGATCGCGCTTCGGCCCGACGGCAGCATCGTATGGGACGTGCTGCTCGGCGGGGCCCTCGAGGGCGCCGCGTCGGTGGATGACGAAGGCAGAATCTACGTCGGCAGCGGACGTGGCGAAGTGATTCAGCTCGACCCGGACGGCAACATACTCTGGCGCTTTTCCACGGGCGACGAGGTGCGGGCGACACCTGCCATCGCCCGAGACGGTACGATCGTCGTGGGCTCGTACGACGGCTTCGTCTACGGTCTATCACCTGACGGCGAGGTTCGGTGGCAGGTCGCAACCGGTGGACGCGTCCGGGCATCGGCGCGAATCGACGTCGACGGTCGCATCTACGTTGGATCACAGGACAACTTCCTCTATGGAATCGACCAAGACGGCTCGATTCTCTGGCGCTACAACGTCGGACAAGACGTCGACTCGACGGTCGAGATCGGCACGGACGGCACCCTCTATTTCGGTTCGGACGATGGTGGGATTCACGCCCTACGGGACAAGACATGAAAGACAACCTCCCCACCCGAGATGAAATCCTGAAGGCGCTGCAGTCGCACGCGCCTCGGGCCATGCACGTCGGCGAGCTGTGCGGCCGCCTTCAGGTGCCACGAAACCAAAAGGACGAGATCGTGCGTCGGCTCCTGCTGCTCGCCGAAGAGGATCTCGTCGTCGAGATGCCGGGATTGCGGTTTCGTGCATCGAAGGGCGACAAGAGCAAGAAGCGCGGCCGAGAGCAAGCGAAGAAGACCCGAGGCCGTGGTCGCAAAGCGCAGGAGCGACTCGAGCTCGCCGCTGCGCTAAGTCCGGCGATCGAAGGTCGTTTGACGATGACGCGTCAGGGCTATGGGTTCGTCAACGTCTACGATGGTGGTCCAGACGTCTTCATTCCGCCGGACGCGGTAGGTCCCGCGTTGCACGGAGACACGGTTCAGATACGCGCGCGTCCGTCACCGAAGGGCCGCGAGGGTCACGTCATCGGCATCGTCGAGCGCAGGCCCAAAGAGGTGACCGGAACGCTCCACCCCCGGGGCCGCGGCATGAGCTTCGAGCCAGACGATGAGCGCCTGCGCTCACCGATGCGCGTCGTTGGCAAGGTTTCCAATGCCGCAAAGAAAGGCGGAGTCGCGCTCGCCGAGATCGTCACGTTTCCTCAGCGCGCCGAAGATCGCGCCGAGGTGAAGGTCGTCGACACGCTAGGCGCTCAGGGCGTCGCACGAGTCGAGGTCGAGAAGATCAAGATTCGCGAAGGGATTCGCGAGAGCTTCCCAGACGAGGTCGACCACGAAGCCGCCGAACTCCCGCCGCGCGTCGACCGCAACGTCGCCAAGCAGCGCGAGGACCTTCGGGACATCGATCTCGTCACGATCGATCCCGAGACGGCTCGTGACCACGACGACGCAATCTGGGTGACGAAGCACAAGAACGGCTTCCGTCTGATCGTCGCCATCGCCGACGTCTCCCACTACGTGACCGAAGGCAGCGCGATGGACCGGGAGGCGGCGCAGCGCGGCAACTCGGTGTACCTGCCCGACCGCGCCATTCCCATGCTGCCCCCAGAGCTCTCGACGAACTTGGCGTCGCTGCTCCCCAATCGCGATCGACTCTGCATGGCGGTGGAGATGCATCTCGACGACAAGGCGCATGTCACCTCGCATCGCGTGTTCGAGGCGGTGATGCGCTCCCACGGAAAGCTCTCGTATGACGGCGTTGCGCGCGCTCTTGGACTGACGAGCCAAGGTCATCACCAGCCTGCGGCCGAGAAGCGAGTCGCAAGCCTCAAAGTCATGCTCGACCTGTCGAAGCGGCTGAGAGCACGTCGACTCAAGCGAGGTGCCCTCGACTTCGACCTGCCCGAAGGCAAGGTCGTACTCGACGACCACGGCGAACCGGAAGCCATCGTGCAGTCTCGCCGGGACCCAGGCGTTCGAGAAGCGTACCGAATCGTCGAAGACATGATGTTGATCACCAACGAGACGGTCGCCATGCACATCAAGCGGCACGCGGCTCCAGGCGTCTTCCGCGTGCACGGGCAGCCAGACTCGGATCGGATCGCCGTGTTCTGCGAGGTCGCTCGTTCGTTCGGCTACGAGCTCGACCAAGAGTCGGCTGGCACCCCAAAGCAGTTGGCGCGATTCCTTCGACGCATCGACGGCACCAACGAGGCCCCGCTGCTTCGCTACCTATTGCTGCGAGCCATGCAGCAGGCGGTTTACGATACCGACCCATCGGTCGGGCACTTCGCGCTTGCCGCCAAGGACTACCTCCACTTCACGTCGCCGATCCGTCGCTACCCCGATCTGCTCGTTCACCGAGTGCTCCGGTCGATGATTCGCGGTGAGAGTCTTGATTCCGCGTCGCTTCGCCCGCGGCTGCAACGGTACGCGGCCCAGTCGAGTGAGTCGGAAAGGCGCGCGATGATCGTGGAGCGCGACGTCGTCGATGTGTACCGGGCGATCTACATGCAGGACAAGGTTGGCGAGGAGTACGACGGTCGTATTTCCGGCTTCGCTCCCTACGGGATCTACATCCAGGTCGAGGACCCGTACGTAAGCGTGTTGCTTCCCTTCGAACAGCTCGACGACACGTTCGAGCCCGACAACCTCGGAATTCGGCTCGTTGGCGCGCGCACGTCCAAGATCTTCACGATGAACGACCCGGTGCGGGTACGTATCGAGGATGTGAACGTTCAGACTCGCGACGTCGTAGGATCACTCGTTGCCCACCACGTCGCCGAGGCACCAACCGAGGCTCGCCGACGTCAGCGACGTCCCCCGAAGAAGCGCGCTTCGCAGTCGGAGCAGTCGAAGCGCCGCCGCTCGCAGCCACGTAAGCGCAGCCGACGCACCCGCAAGTCATGAGCACCGCCCCTCGCCTATCCGTGCCTGAATTGATCGTTCGGAAGCGCAACGGCGAGACCCTGAGCAACGAGGCAATCTCTGCCTTGGTACGAGGGTTCTTGGATGGGGAGGTCACCGACTATCAGATGAGCGCTTTCGCGATGGCGGTCTACTTCCAAGGGATGGACTTCGAAGAGACGGTCGCCATGACGATCGCGATGCGAGACAGCGGAGAAGTGCTGGACTTGAAGGGAGTCTCAGGGCCCAAAGTCGACAAGCACTCCACGGGCGGGGTCGGCGACAAGGTCAGCATTTGCCTCGCGCCGATGGTGGCGGCCTGCGGGGTCGTCGTGCCGATGATGTCGGGGCGAGGTCTTGGCCATACCGGAGGCACGCTCGACAAGCTCGAAGCCATCCCCCATTTTCGGGTCCACCTCGGGATCCCGGAGTTTAAGCGCCAGCTGAAAGAGATCGGGTGTGCGCTGATCGGTCAGACTGAAGAGCTCGCACCTGCCGACAAGAGACTGTATGCCCTGCGCGATGTCACGGGCACGGTCGAATCGATCCCGCTCATCACGTCGAGCATTTTGTCGAAGAAGCTCGCAGCGGGCATCGATGCGCTGGTGTTGGATGTGAAGGTTGGACGCGGGGCCTTCATGAAGACCGAAGGTGAAGCCAGAGCCTTGGCGAAGAGCCTCGTTCGGGTCGGGACACTTGCCGACAAGAAGGTCGTCGCGCTGTTGAGCGACATGAATGCGCCGCTCGGCCGAACCATCGGGAACAGTCTCGAGACTGCGGAAGCGCTCGAGGTCCTTCACGGACAGGGGCCAGAGGACCTTCGAGAAGTCACCTGGGCGCTGGGCGCCGAGATGCTGCGATGTGCCGGATTGGCTCGGACGCGCGCCCAGGGAGAACGTCAGTTGACCAGCGTCGTAAAGAGCGGCGCGGCGGCTCGCAAGATGCGAGAGGTGGTCGAAAGCCAAGGCGGCGATCACCGGGTGGTCGATGAACCCGACCGTCTGACACCGGCCCGTCATCACGCGACGCTGGAAGCTCGGACGAGCGGCGTCGTCCACGAGCTCGATCCGCTCGAGCTTGGACTGGTCTCGATGGGTCTCGGCGCCGGCCGAATGCGCGCCGAAGACACCGTGGATGCCGGGGCCGGCATACGACTCCACGTCGAGGTGGGTGACCGAGTGAAGCGCGGCGACCCGCTTGCAACGCTCTACACCTCGAACCCGAGCACGCTTTCGCACTCACTCGCGAGAGCGGGCGAAGCCGTTCAGATCGGGAAAACGGGGACCCGGCGGGAAAGTCGCATCATCGATCGGATCACTCGCTAGCCTGGCTTCGAAGCAGAGCGGAACCCGTCAGTAGCCCTCTACCTTGCTGATAATCTCGTTCATGATCTCTCGCGTGCCGCCTCCGATCGGGTACAAGCGCGCATCGCGATAGAGCCGCTCCACCACGTACTCCCGCATGTAGCCGTAGCCGCCGTGAATCTGCACCGCCTGGTCACACACGGCTGAGCAAGCGTCGGTCGCGGCGTTCTTGGCCATCGCAGCCAGAGCCGGAGTCTGCTCGCCGTTCAGATAGCGAGTCACGCATTCGCCGGTCAGCGCCCGGGCCGCGGCGATCTGGGTCGCCATGTCGGCGAGCTTGTGACGAATGACCTGGAAGCCCGCGAGATTCTTGCCGAAGGCATGGCGCTCCTTCGCGTACCGGACCGCCTCTTGATACGCGAGCTCCGCGATTGCCACGCACTGCCCCGCGATGAACAGGCGCTCGGTCACGAAGTTCATCATGATCATCAAGAAGCCGGCACCTTCTTGGCCAATGAGGTTCTTCACGGGAACTCGGCAGTCTTCGAAGGCAAGCTCTGCGGTGTCGCTGGCCCACCAGCCGGTCTTCTTGAGCTTGCTCGACACGCTGAAGCCGGGCGTGTCGCTTTCGATCACGAGCATCGAGATGCCGCCGTGTCCTTCACCACCGGTACGAACCGCGCATGTGACGAAGTCGGCGCGGCAACCCGACGTGATGAACGTCTTGGAGCCGTTGACGATGTAGTGGTCGCCGTCGCGCACGGCCTTCGTTCGCACGGCGGCGACGTCACTCCCGCCACCCGGCTCGGTGATCCCGAGCGCGCTGATCTTCTCTCCGTTGAGCGCGGGTAGGACGAAGCGTTCCTTTTGTTCGTCGTTTCCGAATTTCACGATCGGCGGGATCGCGATGCCCAAGCTGCCGAGCCCGACCAGCGTTCCCACCGACTTGCCGCCAAGCACCATCTCTTCACCGGCGACGAGCACGTGGGTCAGATCGCCGCCGTTCCCGCCGAGCTCCTCCGGGTAGCCGATGCCGAGGAATCCGGCCTTGGCCGCTTCCAGGTAGAGCTCCCGCGGAAACTCGTTCGCCTCCTCCCACGCGTGCGCGTGGGGCGCGATGGCATTGGTCGCGAAGCGTCGAATCTGCTCACGCAGTGTTCGATGCTCGTCGTTTTCGAAGAGGTAACCCTTGGTCGGCGCATCCATCTAGGAAATGTACACGCAGCTCGGCCCACGAGTCATCCAAACGGCAGCGGATGATTCGCAGGGGGCCGAACCGGGTGTGCAGGGCGACTATTCCTCGGACGCCGCAGCCGCAACGGGCTCCGGCTCGATGAGAACCGGAGCAGGAGTGATGGGCTGAAGCGCCTCGTCCTCGACGGTCATGTCGATCTTGTTGTAGGCGCCGAGGCCGGTGCCCGCGGGTAGCAGGCGTCCCATGATGACGTTCTCCTTGAGACCCCGGAGCTCGTCGACCTTGCCGCTGATCGCCGCCTCGGTGAGAACCTTCGTGGTCTCCTGGAACGACGATGCGCTGATGAAGGAGTCGGTCGAAAGCGACGCCTTCGTGATGCCGAGAAGGAGCGGCTCCGCAACGGCCGGCTGACCGCCCTTCGCGATGACGCGCTCGTTCTCCCGCTCGAACACGGACTTTTCGACCTGCTCGTCCGGAAGGAACCGAGTGTCGCCCGTCTCCTTGATGCGAACACGCTGAAGCATCTGACGAACGATGACCTCGATGTGCTTGTCGTTGATGGCAACGCCCTGCAGGCGGTAGACCTGCTGGATCTCGTCGACCAACCAGGCGGCAAGCTCCTTCTCGCCCTTGACCTTGAGAATGTCGTGCGGGTTCGCAGGGCCGTCCATGAGCGGCTCACCGGCACGCACGTGGTCACCGTCCTTCACCGTGAGGTGCTTACCCTTTGCGATGAGGTACTCCTTGGGCTCGCCGACCTCGGGAGTGATCATGACCTTGCGCTTGCCCTTGGTGTCCTTGCCGAAGGTGACGATGCCGTCGATCTCGCTGATGATGGCGTGGTCCTTCGGCTTGCGGGCCTCGAACAGCTCGGCGACTCGCGGAAGACCGCCGGTGATGTCCTTGGTCTTCGTGGTTTCACGCGGGATCTTCGCAATGATCTCGCCGGCTTCGACGGTCTGCCCGTCGGCCGGGATGATGTTTGCGCCCACCGGTAGGAAGTAGCGGGCCATGTTCTCGCCCACGCCGGTCTTCATGGTGTTGCCATCGGCATCCTTGATCGACACGCGAGGACGAGCGCTCGGGTCACGCGATTCGATGATCACGCGACGTGAGAGCCCGGTGACCTCGTCGAGCTTCTCTTCCATGGTGACCGCTTCGACGACGTCGCCGTACTTCACGATGCCGTCGACCTCCGTGAGGATCGGAATGGCGTAGGGGTCCCACTCGGCCAGCATCGTGCCGCGCTCGACCTTCTCGCCTTCCTTCACCTTCACGAAGGCGCCGTAAGTGAGGCTGAAGTGCTCGCGCTCGCGGCCGGACTCGTCGACTACGGCGACCGCGCCGTGACGGTTCATGCAGACCACGGTTCCGTCCGCTCTGGTGATGAGCTTCGCGTTGTCGTACTTGACGATGCCACCCGTGCGCGTTTCGATGGAGCTCTGCTCGATCTTACCGCGCGCAGCCGCACCACCGATGTGGAACGTACGCATCGTGAGCTGTGTGCCGGGCTCACCGATGGACTGGGCCCCGATGATGCCGACGGCTTCGCCGATGTTCACCTCGTAGCCGCGGCCGAGGTCGCGGCCGTAGCACATGGCGCAGACGCCACGACGGGTTTGGCAGGTGAGCACGGAACGAATGAGAACGCGCTCGATACCAGCGGCCTCCACGCGGGCGACCTTGGCCTCGTCAATTTCTTCGTTCGCCTCGACCAGCGTATCTCCGGTGACCGGGTCGGTGATGTCCTCGAGCGCGATGCGACCGAGAACACGCTCGCCCAACGGAGTGACGACCTCGCCGCCCTCCTCGAGCTTGCTGACCCAAATGCCATCGAGCGTCTCGCAGTCGTAGTCGGTGATCACGCAGTCCTGCGCGACGTCGACCAAACGACGTGTGAGGTAACCCGAGTTCGCCGTCTTGAGCGCGGTATCTGCAAGACCCTTACGCGCACCGTGTGTCGAGATGAAGTACTGCAACACGGTGAGACCCT
>CBFCWN010000034.1:0-35777 GCA_965601515.1 uncultured Myxococcales bacterium
CGCTCCCCGACCCCGATGAACTCGATCGGAACGCCGTGACGGTCCACGATCCCGAGAATCACCCCGCCTTTGGCGGTGCCGTCCAGCTTGGTAAGCACGATGCCGGTCAGGGGCAGGGCGTCCTTGAAGAGCTGCGCCTGCTGAATCGCGTTTTGTCCGGTGGTGGCGTCGAGCACGAGAAGAACGTGGTCTGCGGGCCGTCCGAGAGCCTTTTCGACCGTGCGGCCGAGCTTCTTCAACTCGTCCATCAGCGGCACCTTGGTGTGAAGTCGACCGGCGGTGTCTGCGATCAGGATGTCGACCTGCTCGTCCTTCGCTTTGGTGATCGCATCGAAGATCACCGAGCCGGGATCGGCGCGATCTTTGCCTTTCACGACGTCGCAGCCCACGCGTCGCCCCCACACCTCGAGCTGCGTCACCGCGGCGGCTCGGAAGGTGTCGCCTGCGGCGAGCAGAAGTGTCTTACCCTGCCGGTCGAAGCGGCTCGCGAGCTTTCCGATCGTCGTGGTCTTTCCGACTCCATTCACGCCAACCACGAGAATCACCGTCGGCTGCTCACTGGTCGCAAGACCACCCCCGCTATCGGCGAGAATCGTACGTGACTCGGCGCGAATCGCATCCCAGGCGTCCTCAGCGCCGTTGAGCTCTCCGCTGGCCATCTTGGTGCGCAACGCCTCCAGAATTCGTGCGGTCGTGTGGACACCGACGTCGGCGGTGATCAGCACCTCTTCGACTTCGTCGAGGATCGCGGGGTCGAACTCGCGGTCTTTCCGAAAGACGCCGGCAAGCCGTGAGATCAGGTTGCCGCGCGTGGACTTGAGGCCGGTCCGAAACGCCCCGAGGTCCGCAGGTGGGGCAGGGGGTGGAACGACGGTCGGCTCGGGAATCAGCGTGGGCGGCGGCCCTTCGAGCTCTTCCGCCGGTGCAGGCGCTCCCGACACCAGGTCTTCGATCTGGACCGGCTGCGTCGGCACGGCGTCGGCGGGTTCCGGGACCTCGATCTTCGGCCGCTCGTCCGGAAGCTCTTCGGGCGTCGGCGACGGTGGTGGGAGGGGCGCGTCCGACTTCGCGCGACCTCGAACGATGCCGATGATGACGCCGACGACGATCAGTGCGCCGACCGCGATCAATGCCCCCAGCACCGTTGGGTTGTTTAGATCCAGTGACTCCATTCGAACTCTCGTGCCCCCCGTTCGCCGCCCGACCCGCCGCAATATAGAGACGCCAGAGCCGACCCGTCAACGCGGCTGCACCACGGTTTCGTTTGCCGCCCACGCAGCCGTCCTGTGATACTGGATTCCAGGGAAGGTGGGGTCGTTTGAGGGGGCACATCGGTCGATGGCACTTTTGGCAAACTCTTGTTGCCGTGATGTTGCTCACGTCGAGCGTCGCTTCGGCCGAGGCGCGTCAGGACTACCTGGTGCGCCTGCTGCGAACGTCGGACGCGTTCCGGGTCCGCGCCCAGGCCGCGCTGTCCCTCGGGCAGCTCGGAAAGACGAATCGAGCCGTCGCCGCGCTCGAGAAGGCTACGCGCGACAAGCATCCCGCGGTCCGCGTGTCGGCGATTACGTCCCTTCGACGCCTCGAGTCGAAGTCGTCGCTACCCGTGATTCAACGCGCGACTAAGGACCGTCAGAAGGCGGTTCGACGGGCCGCTGCCGACGCCATCACAGCCCTCGAAGCGGTCGGCGACCGCGAGCGAGGTCCCGGGGAACCGCGTTTTCTCGTCGCCGTCGGAATGCCCGGCGCGAAGGCAGAGCGCGTTTCGAGACAAATGCTGTTCGACGCGCGGATCTTCTTGTCCGAACAGCTTTTGAAGCTCGAGGGAATCGAGCTTGCTCCGGACGATCTCGCACCCACCGACGCCAAGTCCGAGATCGTACGTCGCGAGCTGGCGGGGTTCTACCTCGAGAGCTCGGTGGTCACGCTCGAACCCAAGGGGGGCGGGGTTCGTGCCGTCGTGTCGGTCATCGTGCTTTCGTATCCGGGTCGCGACATGCGCGGAATGCTGAGAGGGGCTGCGACGGCCACCGGTCGCTACAGCGCGGATACGGCCGACCAGGCAATTCAAGGCGCGTTCGTCGGCGCACTCCGCCGACTCCCCAAAGTGCTCGAAGCGGCGAGAGCCCGAGGAAGTCTTTGACGGCGTGCGGATGATCAGAGAAGGAAGTGAGTGACGCCATGGGTGCCAAAAGACAGCGAAAGTTGAAAAACTACCTGCTCGATCGGCGTTTCCAGCTGAAGTACACGGGCATGGTTCTGTTCGTCACGGTCAGCGTGGCGAGCTTCCTTGGGTACGTCGCCTACGATTTTTCGAAGGGGCAGACGGAGGCGTTTACCGCACAGCTCGCAGCGCAGCCCGACCTCGACGAGGCCACTGCGAATGATCTGGAGCGGTTCGCAAATGCGGAGGATCGGAAGGTTCGAAACGCGATCGTCGGCGGAGTGCTTCTGCTCACGATCGCGCTCGGGCTTACCGGCATTCTCGTGACTCACCGGGTCGTCGGTCCAGCGTATCGAATGAAGCGACTCTTCGAGCACGTTGGAGACGGTCACCTTCGGGTAACCACCGGCATCCGCAAAGGAGACGAGCTACAGGATCTCTACCGGTCGTTCGCGGAAATGGTGGAGTCGCTGCGCGATCAGCGCGCAGAGGACGTGTCCCGTCTCGAGGATACCGTGACGAAGCTCGAGGCCGCGGGTGTCGAATCGGCGTACGTCACCGAGCTCCGCGCCGTCCTCGATCGTATTCGAAAGACCGTCGACTCCTGAACGTCAGAAGATGATGGACGGCATGCTCGGGCCCGATTACGAGGCCGGCCTGCAGAAGCTCAAGGTCGTCGTCGAGTCGAGAGGGCACTGTTGGAGACAGAAGGCCGACAGCCGAACTTCGTGCGAGCGCCGTTGTCACTCGATTCCGTGAGCCACCGCGCCGAAAATCTGGCCAAGCCGGTGATGGCGCCAACGGAAGAGTAGGGGGACGAACGCTGCGAAGAGTCTCGTCAGCGCAGGGGTCTTGCCTTCCCACGTGAGGCGGTCGGTGATTCGGGTGCCATTCTCGAACGGCTCGAGTAACCGCTCGTGTTCCCACAGTCGCTGAGTCGCCATCGGTGAGCGCTCCAAGAAGCGGCTGCCGACGTCGAGCTCGACGAGGGTGAGGTCGCTCCAGTCGACTGGAAGAACCCCAAACAGAAGAATCGTGCTCCGAAACAAGCGCTCCCCCGGTACGAATGGTTGAGGCACGAGCGATTCGGCGCCGTCGGGGTACGTCATTCGCAGCAACGGCCGGAGCTCGCGTCCGACGCCTTCCATCGAGCTGCAGTGCGCCCAAAGCGCATCGACGTCGACGGGCAGCGCCGATGTGATTTCGAAACGATTGCCCAAGGCCCACACACTACACGTGGCGCATCGGGTACGACGCGTTTTCGTAGTATTCGACACGCGGCTCGCCGCGCGGCCCGTCGAAGACCACTGCGGCCGCATCGATTCTAGCGTAGACACATCCGAGCTTCTGCCGTCGAAGCCAGATGGCCGTGGCGCGACGTACGCGACCTAGCTTCTTTCGATCGATGGTTTCCGACGGAAACACGGCGCGCGCATGTCGACGCGAACGAACCTCGCAGACGACGACGAGCGAGCCTTTGCGGGCGATGAGGTCGAGCTCCAGCCGGCCCACGTGTACGTTGCGACCGACGATGTCGAAGCCGCGTTTTTCGAGCAGCTGAGCGACGAAGGCTTCCCCTCGTCGTGCCAGCTCACATCGAGGGTTCGTCGGAGGGAATGCGGACGCAGTAGCTGCCGCGGAGGCCGTCGCCGCCGGTTTCGAGGACTTCCTCGCAGCTGAACCCTCCAGGGCACTCGCAGGTGGGAAGGCCGCTTCCGGCCGGCGCCGCGCATCGGCACGAGCAGTACGTGGTCTCTTCGACCTCTTCTCGAGGGACGCACTCCGGGTCGGCGGTTTCTTCGCAGATTTTGCTCGGGTCACCCTGGAGTCCTCGGACGAGACAGACGCGAGTTGCGCACTGAACCGAGCTGGTTTCCAGATATGTCTCCGATGCAAGGAAACCGCCTGCCGGTACCTGCTCCGGCACGCAGGAGTCACCCACGCCGGTGTCGGCGCATGCCGACATGAGCAGCGCGAACGCCGCAAACCCCATCAATTCAAGCCACTTCTTCGCCATGTCGCCCCCCTAAGAGCCCCGGTCATCCTCAGCATAACGGCAATAAGAGATCGCACCCAAACTTCCCCCGCCGTCAGGGGTCAGAGGATGGAGCTCACGCTCACGCTCGAATTTGTCAGTTTCATGGCCAGGATTCCAGTCACAATTTCAGTCAGCTCGTCAAAACGTCAGTGTGACTATACCTTGACGACCCCGACGGCTGCTTTCTATGATGGAACGCGAGCGGACCGGAAGGGGCCGGTTTCGTTCGAATTTTGGGGGGCACTATGAACTGGATCCGCTGTTGGGCGGTGCCTGCGTTGCTCGTAGGTCTGTGGGTTGGCGCACCAGCCGGCGCGCAGGACATGAGCTTCGACCTTGAGGAAACTGGGCAAAGCAAAGCGCCCGTGAAACTCGGCAAGCCCTCGAAGATGCTCGCGGAAGCGCAGAGCGCATTCGAGGCGAAGAACTACGAAGAGGCCGCGATGAAGTTCGAGCGCGTCGTCGCAGGCAAGTCGAAAGACGGGCGAGGCAATCGCAACAAGGCGCAGTTCCTGTTGGGGCAGACGCTCTACGACATGGGCTTCTATCAGTCCTCGCTCACGGTGTTCGACGACATCAGCGCGCAGGGGCCGAGTCATCTGTACTTCGGTGAAACGCTCGAGTGGCTCGGCAAGCTGGCGTCGAAGCTTCCGGAGGCCTCGGGAATCATCGAGAAGGTCGGTCGCTACGGCATCGGTGCTCTCGAGGAGTTCAAAGAGAAAGACCCGGCGCTCTACAACAAGCTTCTCTACCTCATGGGTCGGCACCTGTACTCGCAGGCTTCGTTCCAACAGGCGATCGACGTTTTTCAAGAAGTCAATCCGAGTGCCCCCGAATACACGTACGCGAAGTTCTTCGAAGGCATCTCTTTCGTTCGCATGCGTAAAGCGCGTCCCGCCATCGCTTCGTTCCGCGCGATTCTCGACGCGATCGATTCGGGTGACGTCGAGGGCGTCGACGAAGAGCGCATGGAGAACCTCGCCTGGATTTCGCTTGCGCGCGTCTACTACACCGCCGCGAACCAAAGTCGGGCGGGCGGCGAGATCGACGGTACGCTTCTCGGCCAGTCGGTCGAATCGTGGACGAAGGTCGACCAGTCGAGCGAGTACTGGCTCGACTCGCTGTTCGAGTCTTCCTGGGCGTTCTTCCTCGCCGATGAGTACTCGCGAGCGCTTGGTAACGTTCACACGCTCTACTCGCCTTACTTCACCGACGCGTTCTACCCAGAGGCGCTGGTCCTGAAGGCGGTCACCTTCTTCGTGAACTGCCAGGTCGACAACGCCGAAGCGACGGTGGCGCAGTTCCACGACCGGTACGACCCGGTCAAGCAGGAGCTCGACGCGGTGCTTGCGGAGCATCAGGACAACGCCGACTTCTTCGAGTTCCTGAAGCAGGTGCAGAACGGCACCGACGATCTTTCGCCGCGTGTCCGGCCCATCGTGTCCACGGCACTCAGCGACCGCACGGTCCTTCAGCATCTCGAGTACGTCTCGCTCCTCGACGAAGAGGAGAAGCGTCTCAACAAGACGTCCCAGGCGTTCCAAGACTCGCCGGTGGGCGGTCAGGTTCTCGAGGACATCGCTCTGGCCCGCGCCTTCGCGGTCGACCAGGCGGGTGATCTCGCGCGAGGCCGCTACCAGCGCCTCATTCGCGAGCTGCGCGACCTAAGCAACCAGGTCGACACAGTGGAGCTCGAAATCGCGACCTTCCGTCGCGGTCAGATCGACCAGGAGCTCCAACAACAGATGACGCTGGCGAAGCAGTCGAAGGGCGGCGACGTCAACGTGGATGAAGAGCACCAGCTCTGGCCATTCGACGGGGAGTGGTGGCGAGATGAGCTCGGCTTCTATCGACAACAGGTGACGAACCTATGTACGCGCTAACGAAATCGAAGTACGCGGTGACGGTGCTCTTCGGAGCAGTCGTCGTGATGATGGGGGGAGAGGCCGCGGCGGAACAAGCGCCGATGAGCAGCGCCCCGATGTGCATTCCAGCAGACACGGAGCGAGCGATCGCAGCGTGTCCTGCCGGCGCACGAAAAGAGGTTGCCAAGGAAGGCGGCAACGCGCCGGTGTCGCGCATGACCGCGGCCGAGCGCAAGCGCACGAGCTCGGGGGGGCCGACCGGACCGTCGCTCCAAATCGACATGAGCACTCGGCTCGGTCGAGAGAAGACCCGCGCCCGCGCCGAGAACCTCCTCAAGAAGGAGATCTCGATTCTCGAGCGGCTGGTCGCCAACAGCTCGGCGGACGATCCGCGTCGGCCCGAGGTTCTGCTCCGTCTCGCAGAAACGCAGTTCGAGATGCAGATCGCCAAGAACGCGAAGGTGCGTTCGTTCGACGACCCGATCTACGAAGCTTGCACTCGCGACCAAGACCAGGCGCGCTGCAAAGCCGCTCGGAAGGGCCAAAAGGACGCCGAAGCCGAGCTCGATGCGATTCGAGCGGACAGCATCCGAACCTACGCGACGCTCGTTCGTGACCATCCAAACTTCAAGCGCATGGACGAGGTTCTGTTCTCGCTCGCGTTCGCGCTCCAGGAGCTCGACCAGTTTGAGAAGGCGCGTTCCGTGTACCGGCGCCTGATCAAGGACTACCCGAACAGCCGGTTCGTCCCGAACGCATACCTCTCGTTCGCCGAATACTACTTCAACGAAGAGAGCGACATGGACGCGGCGGCGAAGTTCTACCGCAAGGTCCTCGAGTTCCCGCCGAAGCGAAACTCGGTCTACGGCTACGCGCTCTACAAGGTGGCCTGGGTCGAGTACAACCGCGAGCGTTACCGGCAGTCGCTTCAGGGCTTCGTCGACATCCTCGAATTCGCTCGGAAAAACCAGTACGCGAACGACGCGAAGAACCTGGCCAAGCAGGCCCGTAAAGAGATGGTTCTTCCGTACTCGCGATACGGATCGCCCGGGAAGGCGCTTCAGTTCTTCCGACGGTACGCGCGCAATGACGCCGAGGCCCACGAGATGCTGGAGCACCTCGCGGAGCTCTACTACGACACCGGCCAGTGGCCGGAGGCGATCACCGTCTACCACAAGCTCATGGCCGACGCGCCGCGCAGCAACGCGCTCTGCGATTGGCAGACCAAGGTCACCAACGCGGTGATTTCGTCGCGCCCGAAGCAGGACCAGATCGTCGAGCTCAAACGCCTCGTCGACGTCTACCGGACCTTCCAGAAGGGCAACCGTCCCGCTGAGAAGGTCGAGGAGTGCAAGGTCGAGACCGCGACGACGATGCTTTGGCTTGGTACCTCTTGGCACCGAGAGGCCGTTGGCAGCGACAAGGCTCCCGGTACCAACAACAAGAAGACGATGTCGCAGGCCGCCGTGCTCTACCGGACGCTCCTTAAGGAGTTCCCCGAGATGGAGCAGATGACCTTTCCGAACATCGACAAGCGGGATTGGCCGACGCAGTACAAGATCTCGTACTTCTATGCAGAGCTTCTGTGGAAGATGGAGGAGTGGGGCCAGTGCGGTCCGGCGTTCGACAACGTCGTCGAGCTGAATCCGCAGGGTGAGTTCACGAGCGATGCCGCGTACGCCGCGGTGCTTTGCTACAACAACCTCTATCAGCAGCAGTACGTTCCACGGGAGACTGAAAGCAAGTTCGTTAGTCGCACCGATCAGCGGGCGATGAAGAACGCCAAGGCGAAGCCGTCGAACAAGTTCGCGCCGAAGAAGCTGACCCCGCTCCAGGAGGGCATGCTCGAGGCGTTCAATCGCTACGTCTGTTACGTCGACAAGGCGGACGACCTCGCGACGATCAAGTACCGGCGCGCGCGCATCTACTACGAAGCCAATCGCTTCGAAGAGGCTGCCGTGCTCTTCCGCGACATCGCGTTCAATCACAAGGACAGCGAGCTCGCCGAATACGCCGCAAACCTCTACCTCGACTGCCTCAACGTGCTCGGCACTCAGATTCCCGAGCCGAGGGTCGCCTGCGTGCAGGAGCTCGCCTCGGTCATCGATCCGATGAGCTCGGCGTACTGCGGCACCGAGATGCTCGAGGACGAGAACCCGGACCTCTGCGGAAGCCTTGGCACACTTCAGTGCCAGGTGCGCCGTAAGGAGGCGGAGACCTACGAGAAGACCGGTGAGTTCAAGAAGGCCGCCGCGACCTATGTTCGAATCTTTCGCCGTCATCAGGAATGCGGCGAGATGGACGAGGTGCTCTACAACGCGGCGATCAACTTCGAGGCTGCTCACCTGCTCGGACGAGCGATTCAGGTTCGTACCGTGCTCATCCAGCAGTTCCCGGAGAGCAAGCTCAGCAAGAAGGCGGTGTACCTCATTGGCCAGAACTTCCAGGCGCTCGCCTACTACGAGCAAGCGGCGAAGTACTATGAGCAGTTTGCGAAGAAGTTTCCCGGTGAGGACGGCAAGCGCTGCACCGCCGAGGAGAAGAAGGACGGTACCTGCCCGAACGCCATCGAAGGGCTCGAGCAGGCCACCTTCTTCCGAATTGGCCTAGGGGACGACAAGACCGCAATCGCCAACTCGGACCTCTTCGCGAAGAACTACCGAAAGAAGCTGCCTCGTCAGACCTCGCAGGTTTTCTTCTCGATCGGCTCGATCTACGAGCGGCAGCAGCGGTGGCCTCAGGTCATCGCGCACTACCAGGAGTACCTGAAGAAGTACGGCCGCGTCGGCATGCCTCACCAGATCATTCAGGCGCACACTGCGATCGGCCGCGCGTACTGGAACATGAACAAGAAGCGCGAGGCTCGACCGAGCTTCCAGGCTGCCGTGAAGGTGTGGCGGCAGGGGGCTCCGAAGAAGATCAGCGCGCTGAAGACGTCGAAGGAAGACAAGGTGCAGTACATGCGCCAGGCCCTCGACAGCGCCGCGGAGTCGCAGTTCCACCTCTCGGAGTACGCGTTCGCTGATTTCCAGAAGGTCGCGTTCCCGCAGTACAAGGGCGGAAAGAGCATGGCGCGGATCAAGAAATGGTCCGACAGCGAGTTCAAGAAGTGGGTCCAGCGAAAGCAGGGCGTGCTTCGGAAGGCTGAGGCGGACTACGCGAAGGTCGCCAAGATGACCGTCAATGCGGGAGGCGTGCAGATGAAGTCTGCGCCCTGGCAGATCGCTGCCGCATCGCGAACCGGTGAGATGTACCGAAGCTTCGTCGACGAGTTCCGCGACGCGCCGATTCCACGTGAGATCGAGCGAGACCCGGAGCTCTACGACATTTACGTCGGGGCTCTCGACGACGTGTCCGAGCCGCTCCAACGACAGGCGATCGACAAGTTCGAGTTCTGTTTGAAGACCGCGACGCAGGTACGCTGGTTCAACAAGTGGTCGCGCGCCTGTGAGCAGGAGCTCAACGGGTTGAATCCGACCGAGTACCCGGTGGCTGCCGAGCTCCGGAGCGAACCGAACTACGTGAAGGCGACGCTGGGCGACCCGGGTGTGGTCGACCTCGGAGCCATTCAACAGCAGCGGCTGAATACCAAAGATGCGGTTGCCAAGAGGGAGGAACCGTGATGCGAAATCGTAGCCTAGCCTTGGTCTTCCTGGCGCTTGCCGTCGCGTGTGGCGGTGGCGGCGGCGAGAGTTCGTCCAGCAAGCAATCGACTCCAGCAGCCGACGTGGCCCGTACCGCGGGCGGCGAGGCCATCACGACGGCCGACGGAAGTGCGGTTTCGAAAAAGGCCCACAGCAAGTGGGAGTCGGCCCTTGCCGACTTCGAGGCAAACGAGAAGTCCGGTTGGACCTCCAGCAAGTGCAGCGAGTCCGCGAAAGCTTTCGAGCGGGTGGCTTCTGCACAGAGTGGAGGCTTTGCCGAGGCGAACTACATGGCGGGTCTGTCACTTGCTCGCTGTGAAGATGCTGGCGCCTACAAGCACTACGAGCAGGCGCTCAAGGTCGATCCGAAGTTCTGCAAGGCTCGCGTCGGCATGGGCCTTCGGGACCTCGAGGCGGGTCGCATGAGCGAAGCGAAGTCGACGTTCGAGCGCTCGATCGCGGACGACCCGCAGTGCACCTCGGGGTACACGAACCTGGCGATCGTCCAGCGCGCCCAGGGGCAGAACGACGAGGCGCTCAAGAATCTGCGCCGCGCACTCGCCATCGAGTCCGACTACCTCGCCGCGTTCAATCAGATGGCGCTGCTTCACTACGACCGCGGGCGCGGCGGTAAGCCCGCCGAGCTCGATCTCGCCGAGGTCGTATGCCGACAGGCGCAGATGCTCGATGCAGACTACGCGCCCATCTACAACACCTGGGGCCTCATCAAGGTTTACAAGGGCGACGTCATTTCGGCGCTCCGCTTCTTCCAGCGGGCTATCACGCTCGATCCGGACCTCTTCGAAGCTCAGATGAACTTTGGCGAGCTGACGATTTCGTTCCGGGGCTACGAAGACGGTCGCAAAGCATTCGAACGGGCCGTAGCACTCGACCCGAACAGCTATGACGCGGCCATCGGGCTTGGTACCGCACTTCGCGGACTCGCTCGGTTCAGCGAAGCGCAGACACAGTACGAGCGGGCGAAGCAGATCGATGCCGGTCGGCCGGAGGCCTACTTCAATCTCGGTGTGCTCTACCAGGACTACATGTCGGGTTCGGTTGCAGACCTGAAGAAGGCGAAGGGCTACTTCAGCGAGTTCCTGAAGCGTGCAGGTGGGTCGACCGAATTCCGCGCGAGCGTGCAGGATGTGAACAATCGCTGCGCTCAGAAATCGAGCAAGAAGCGCGGCGCACCCAGGTGTCGCCCAGGCCGCATGCAGAACATCGACATCTCGATCGAAGCCATGCAGATGGCGAGCTAAGGAGGAATCGTGGGCAATAAGATTTCGAATTTCATCGCGCAACTGCTCGTTTTTGCTGCATTTCTAGGGGCGCTCGCGTGCGCGCCTGCGACTGTGGCTGCGCAGGACGCGCCGCCGCCGGAGACCACGTACGACTTCGAAGACGACCTCGTCTCGGGCGACTTGGTTCGCCCTGATGGCGAGCAGCTCATCGTGCGTCGGCGCGGTCGCAGAGCCTCGCTGATTCAGATTCGCGAGCACTTTATTCCCGAGATGTTGAAATCTGTGGAAGATTTGTGATGGGGGATTCGGGTGAGTGACACGAGCCACAATACGTCGGTCGCGTTCTCCATCTTCGATGGGGACGAGCCGCTCGGTGAACAAACACTGAGCCAAGAGATCATCAAAATCGGTCGCCTCGCGACCAGTGATGTTCGCCTCGAAGATGACAAGGTCAGCCGTATGCACGCGGTGATCGAAGTGACGGCACCCGGTGAGGTGTTCATCATCGATCTCGGAAGCGCATCGGGGACACTCGTCAACGGCGAGAAGGTCAACAAGCGAAAGCTTCAGACCGGCGATCAGATTCAGGTCGGCAACAAGCGGGTGCACATCGACATCATCACCGGGACGGTGGCGATGGCGTCGAGCCCACCGGTTGCAATGGCCGTGGGCGCGGAGAACACGCCCGTCATCGACGAAGCCGGCATGGCAGCGATCGCGGACGAAGAGTCGGAGCCCCGCTCGAAAGGAAACACGGACGAAGAGTCGGGTCCCAAGTTCAATCCGTTCGAGGTCGGTGCAAAGCGCAAGTCGCGTACTCCGTTCACGTCGAAGGAAGCCGTTGCTGTCGAGGAGGGCGCCATCTACGGCCTCGTTCCGACGACCGCGGCCATTCCCGCCCACGAGATCGAAACCGACGAGCGCGCGATCGAAGTATCGGTGCTTTGGGGCGAGAGCAACGTGCTCAACGTCGACTACCTCAATCCGCCGCGGGACTACTTCGTCGGCGAACCCGATGCCGAAGAGGTGGACTACATTCTTGGTCACGACGCGATCGGCTTCGACCGTATGCCGCTTTGCGTTGCGGAAGGTGGCGGAGTGACGGCCATCATTCCCGAGGGCGCCAAGGGCGAAGCGACCATTGGCGATCAGACGCGTTCCTTCGACCTCATGCGAGGACAGGGCGACTTCCGCGAGAGCCGCAATCTCGCCGGCGCACAGGAGTTCACGGTGCCGGAGGGCGGCTCGGTTCGCATGAAGCACCGAGACTTCACGTTCATCATCAAAGACGTGAAGGCCGGCAAGAAGGTTGCCGGACATGCGAAGCCCGACATCCGACCGATGATCTACGTTGCCGGAGCCGCGCTGTTCGCGAGCCTCGTGCTCACGATGTTCTACTTCCAGCCTCCGCGTCCGCGAGGGCTTTCCTCCGACCTCCTCAGCACCGACTCGCGGCTCATCCAGTTCTTGATGGAGCCGGAAGAGCTCGAGGAGCCGGAGCCCGAGTGGCTCAACGGAGAGGATTCGTCGGGCGGCGGCACCGGAAAGGCCCACGAGGGCGAGCAAGGTCAGATGGGCGACGAGACCGCCGAGAAGACCCGAAACAAGTACGGCATCGAGGGACCGGAAGACAATCCCGACCCCGTGATGGCACGCGAGCAGGCCAAGGAAGAGGCACGCACCGCTGGCATCATCGGAACGCTTGCTGCGATGCAGGGCTCGTTCAACTCGCCGACTTCGCCGTACGGGGCGGACTTCGCGCTCGGAAACGATCCCGCGAGCGCCCTCGGCGCGATGACGGGTGGCGACATCGGACAGAACTTCGGCTTTGGCGGACTCGGCCTTCGCGGCACCGGTCGCGGTGGCGGCGGAATGGGCCAGGGCACCATCGGCATGGGTAACTTCGGAACCATTGGTCGCGGTGGCGGCCGGGGTGACGGTGAGGGCGGCTACGGTCGCGGTGTCGGTGGATTCCGCGGACGCTCCGCTGGCGTTCCCCAGGTTCGCAGCGGCGGCGCAGAAGTTCGCGGCTCACTGTCGAAGGAAGTCATCCGTCGCGTGGTTCGTCGCCACATCAACGAGGTGAAGTTCTGCTACGAGCAGCAGCTCAACGCGCGTCCCGACCTGAGCGGTCGCGTGACGACTCGCTTCGTCATCTCGCCGACCGGCTCCGTCCAGTCCGCGATGGTGGCGAACTCGAGCCTTCGAAACGAGGCGGTTGAAAGCTGCATCGTGCGGGCGGTCCGACGCTGGACCTTCCCGGCGCCCGACGGCGGTGGCGTGGTGGTGGTCAACTACCCGTTCCTCCTCGACGCAGCGGGTCAGTGAGGCCCCGGCGATCGTCCGACAAGCAAGCTGGGATGCGGATATCCCGGCTTTCTAGGCCCTGTTCCCTTTTCCAGGGAACGGATGTGTGCACGAAACTGGCCAAAACTCGCGAAAAGACCGAAAAAAGAGCGGGAAATAGTGTTGTTGGCCATGCGACATATGCTGTACGATTGAAGTGCTTGTGAATTTTCAAGCACAGGAGGCGAGCATGCGAGCTCACGCGATTGGCTTTGTTTTGGTGTCTCTCGTCCTAATGGGCGGGAATTGTTCTCGGGCTCGAGTCGAGTCGATGAATGAGATGAACGCGGGGGTCGAGCTCGCGCAGATGAAGCGGTTCCGGGAAGCCGCGGAGAGCCTCGAGAAGGCCGCTGCGATCGATCCCACCAACCACCAGGCGTACTTCAATCTGGCGATCGTCCAGGTCGAGCTTCGCTCGTTCTCGGCCGCGCGTGAGGCGCTCGAGCGTGCGATCGTCGCGAACCCCGAGGCTGCCGGTTACCACGAGAAGCTCGGTACCGTGCTGATGGAGCTCGAGGACTGGAAGGCCGCGCAGAGCGCCTTCGGCAAAGCGCTCGAACGCGATCCGTCGCTCTTCAAGGCGCACTTCAAGCTCGGCCGTTGCAGCGAGGAGCTCGAGGATCCGCAGAACGCACTCTATCAGTACACCGACGCGATCAAGACCGGACCGCGCTTCTTGCCGTCGTACTCCGCACTCGGCCGACTCTACGCCGACCTCAAGTACCCCGATCACGCCGCCCAGGTGCTGACCGAGGCGCTCAAGGTTGCGATGCCTGGCACCGAGGAAGAAGCCAACGTGCATCATCTGCTCGGCACCGTGTACCAGCAGCAGCGCAAGTACGACGAGGCCATCGGCGAGTTCCAGGAAGCGCTCGCGATCGTGCCCGGCATGTCGGACGCGCTCTTCTCGCTCGGATGGACTTACGCGCTCAAGGGGAACGACGAAGAAGCGAAGCGCTACCTAGACAAGTACGTGATGATGGCCGGTACGGACGCGCCCGAGCACTACGTCAAGGCCGCGCGAGACCGTCTCGCAGAACTGAGGACCGAATCGCCGTAGGGGGGCTGAGGCAAGATGTCGGAAGAAAAAGCGGGGGATGAGGTTCGCGAGCTCACTGCGGACGAGGTAGCGGAGCTCGAAACGCTCGACGACGCAATCGCGAAGTTCGAGCAACAAAAACGATGGTCCGACATGATTCGGTCCATCCTCAAAAAGGCCGAACTGGTCCAGGAGCCGACTGAAAAGGTCGAGCTCTTCCGGACAGCCGGCACGCTCTACCTCGAGAGGTCGAGCAATCAGGCCGAGGCGATCAAGTGCTTCGAGCAGCTGCTCGAGCTCGACGCGACCGACACGGATGCGATCGAGCGCCTCAAGCAGATGTACGAGAAGCGTCGCGACTGGGAGAAGCTCATCCGCGCGATGCAACGCGAGGTCGAGCTCCTTCCCGCCGACGAGCAATTGCTGCGCTACGCCGAGATGGCCGACCTGGCCACGCAGCGACTTCGCAAGCCCGACGTCTGCATCGAGCTCTGGCAGAAGGTCCTCGAAGGCGACCCGGAGAACCCGAGTGCGCTGACGAACCTCGCCCAGCTCTACGAACGCGCCCGTGAGTGGGAGCCTCTCGCGCAGGTGCTCGAGACCCTGGTGGCAAGTGACACCGACGTCGCGTCGATGAAGCAGCAGCTTCAGAAGCTCGGGATGATCTACGCCGACAAGATCGGCAACGACGAAGGCGCAATCGGCGCGTTCAAGCAGCTCTTGGAGCTCGACCCGGACGACCGTCGCGCGCAGGAGCAGCTCAAGCGCCGCTACGTGTCGCTTGGTGCGTGGGACGAACTCGAAGCGTTCTACGCCGCGAACGAAAAGTGGGATGAGCTCATCCGCATCGTCGAGCGACAGGCGGAAGCGCAGGAGACCTCCGCAGAAGACAAGATCGAGCTCCTCTTCCGCGCCGCGCGTCTTTGGGAAGACAAGAAGGGCAAAGCCGACCGCGCCGCTCGAGTGTACGAGAAGATCATCACCGCCGACCCGGACAACGTGCGTGCGGCCGAAGCGCTCACGCCGATCTACGAAGAGGCGCACGACGCGCGAAAGCTCGTCTCCGTGCTCGAGGTGCGGTTCGCGCACGCCGAGGACGCCGACTCCAAGGTCGAGCTGCTCGGGAAGATCGGTCACGTCTTCGAGGAGCGTCTGCGACAGCCAGAGGTGGCCTTCGAGCGCTACCTCGAAGCGTTCGGGCTTGCACCGACCCACGACCCGGCACGGGCCGACGTCGAGCGTCTCGCGCAGGAAATGAACGGCTGGGACCGTTTGGTATCGACGTTTGAACAAGCGATCGATGCCGTCGAAGACGCGCATCGGGCGATTCCGATCCGGCTTAGTTACGGTCAGACGCTCACGCAGCTCGACCGCATCGACGAGGCGATTCAGCAGTTCAAGCTCGTCTTCGACCTCGAGAGCGACAATCTCGGAGCGCTCGGAGCACTTGCGGACCTCTACATTCGAACCGAGCGCTACGAAGAGCTGCTCGGCGTCCTCTCGCGTCAGATGGAGCTCGAGCAGGATCCCGACAAGCGTCTGCAGGTCGCCTACCGGCGTGCCCAGGTCTTCGCGGCCGCGCTGCAGGACAACGCGCGTGCGATCGAGGCCCTCGAGGGCATCATCGACGAGTACGGCGTCGAGGAAGGCGAAGCGTGCCGCGCCCTCGAGCAGCTGTACGAGACCGAAGGACAGTGGCGCGATCTCGCGCAGCTCTTCGAGCGACGCATCGACGCAGGTCCGGAAAGCCACGAAGAGCTTGCGGCGCTCAAGTTCCGCCTGGGCCGGGTCAGTGAGTCCGAGCTCGACGACAAGCCCCGCGCCGTCGACCTGTACCGCGAGGTGCTGTCGATCATGCCGGAGCATGACGGCGCGAGGCAGCGTCTGGAGCAGCTCCTCAACGATGCCGACGTTGCCGCCGAGGCTTCCCGCGTACTCGAGCCGATCTACGAGATGGCGGAGGAGTGGACCCAATACATCAACGCACTTCGCGTTCAGCACCGATTCGCGAGTGAACCTGCGAGCAAGCTCCAGCTTCTCACGCGCGTTGCCGACACCTACTTCCAACAGGTCGGCGACACCGAACGCGGGTTCGTATCGCTTTGCGAAGCCTTCCGCGAGATGCCGTCGGACGAGGCGACGCTCCAGAGACTCGAGCAGTTGGCGACCGAGCATCGTCTATTCGAGGCGGTTGCAGAGCTCACCGGGGACCTTGCAGCGTCGGTGGAAGACGTGGCTCTGAGCCGCTCGCTTTGGATCAAGACCGCGCAGCTACACGAGACTCAGCTCGCCGACTTCGACGCCGCGGTGGCGGCGTACCGCAAGGTGCTCGAAGTCGATCCGGGTGACTTCGAGGTTCTCGGTGCACTCGACCTGCTTTACCGAAGCGCGCAGCGCTGGCACGAGCTCGTCGGCGTCCTTCGAGCGCGCGTCGAGGCCCACTCGACGCCAGACGAGAAGATTCCCGTCCTCGCCGAAATGGCCCGGACGCACGCGGATCTGCTCGACGAGCCCGATCAGGCGATCGCGCTCCAAAACGAGATCCTCGAGCTCGATCCGACGAATCGAGAAGCGCTGACGTCGCTCGACGACCTCCTGGCGCGTCGCGGACTCTGGAACGAGCTCGCCGACAACGTCGAGCGTCAGCTCGCGATGGCCGACGATCTTCACGAGCAGACCGGTCTTCTCCTTCGACTCGCGGAGATCCGCGAGGAGCGCATGGGGTCCACCGAGGCTGCCATCGAAATCTACCGTGACGTTCTCTCGAACGACCCGAGCAACCCCGCGGCCCTCGGCGCACTCGAGCGGCTGCTCGAATCCGCAACGCATCAAGCAGCGGCGGCCGACATCCTCGAACCGATCTATCGCGAGAACGACGCTTCCGCGCGGCTCGTGGACGTCTACGAGATTCAAGCGCACCACGCGACGGCGCCTGAACGACGAGTCGAGCTCTTCAGCGAGATCGCGAAGCTTCAAGAGTTTTCGCTCGGCGATCTCCATGGAGCGTTCGAAAGCTATGCAAGGGCGTTCCGGGAGGACCCGGGACATCCGAAGTCGAAGGAAGAGCTCGAGCGACTGAGCGCGGCCGTTGGCGCGTCCGACGCGCTTGCGAGCGTTTACGAACAGGTGGTCGCCGGAACCGACGACCCGCAGATGGCCATCGGACTCTTGCTCCGAGCCGCCGAGATTCGAGAGACCGACCTCGGTCAGCTCGATCGCGCGGTCGAACACTTCGAGCGAGTGCTCGGGCTCGACGAGACGCACGGCGAATCCGCCGACGCGCTCGAACGACTTTTCCAGCAGACCGAGCGTTACGAAGACCTCGCCAGCATCTATCAGCGGAAGGCCAAGATGGTGCCGGCGGCGTCCGAACAGCGCGATCAGCTGGTCAAAGCTGCTGCGATTTTCGAGGACATCCTCGACAAGCCTGGAGATGCCATTCGCGTCTACGAGCAGGTTCTCGAGGTCGATCCCTCGGACGTCGCGTCGATCGACCGACTGATCGAGCTTCAGATGCAGCTCGGCAAGTGGACGTCGCTTCTCGATAGCTACGAACGCAAGGCCGAGGTCGTCTCCGATCCCGAGGTCCGCAAGGGTCTCTTCACCGCAATGGGACAGGTGTACGAGGCTCAGCTCGACGATTCGGAGAAGGCGATCGACGCCTACCAGCGAGCGCTCGAGATCGACCCGGACGACCTTCAGGCGCTTGGACACCTCGACGCGTTGTTCGCGGAAACGCAACAGTGGCACGAGCTGCTCCAGGTGCTCGAGCGACAGGCTGAGCTCGTCGAGGCCGATGACGAGCGTATCGAGCTCCAGTTCCGCATCGGAGAGCTCTGGCGTCGCCATCTCGAAGACCCGACCCGGGCAGTCGAGATGTTCCGCGACATCCTCGCGGAGTCGCCGCAGCATCAGCCTACGCTCGATGCGCTGACGTCGATGACTCAAGAGGCAGTCGAGCCCCTCGCCGCGGCGGAGGTTCTCGAAGAGGTGTATCTCGGAGCTGGGGAATACCGAAAGCTGGCAGACGCCCGCGAGGTGAAGGTCCGCTTCACCGACGATCCCGTCGAGCAGGTGCAGATGCTCCAGCAGCTCGCGGAGATCTACGAGATCCAGCTCGAAGACCTGGGGGGTGCGTTCAGCGCCTTCTCGCGCGCGCTCCCGCTCGACCCTCAGGACGACCTGACGCTGACTTCGCTCGAACGCCTCGGCGAGCAGACGGGGCGATGGCATGAAGTCGCCTCTCGGTTCGACGAAGAAGTGCAGAAGAAGAGAGATGAATTCCCGCACGAGGTCATGCATCTCGCCAAGCGTTCCGCGGTGATCAACGAGGTCCATCTCGACGACGTCGACGGCGCGATTTCTCGTTACCAGTTCGTGGTCGACACCGAGCCCGGCGACGTGATGTGCATCGAGGCGCTCGATCGTTTGTACGAGCAGACCGAGCGTTGGGGAGACCTTGCGACCACCCTCCAGCTGGAGGCCGCCGTCGCGACGACGCCCGAGAACGTGCTGAATCTTCAGTTCCGCACCGGGCAGCTGTTCCAGAACCAGCTCGGCAACGTCGAGTCCGCGATCGAGCAGTACCGCGAGATCCTGGCTGCCGCGCCGGAGTTCGCTCCGGCCGTTTCAGCGCTCGAGGAGCTTTTCGCGGATGGGGTCAAGCCCGTCGAGGTAGGCGAAGTTCTCGAGCCGCTCTACCGCATGCAGGGCGACTGGAACCAGCTCCTCAACGTTCAAGAGGTTCAGGTCGAGCACCAGTCCGATCCGGTCGAGCGCGTGGTGATGATGCATCGCATGGCCGAAATCGCCGAAGACAAGGCCGCCGACCACGATCGTGCGTTCACATGGATGCAGCGTGCGCTGCTCGAGGACCCGAGCCACGACCACTCCCTCGGAGAGGCGGAGCGGCTCTCTGCCATCGTCGACGGCTGGGCCGACTTGGCCACGACGTACGTCAATGGGATCGACCACACCGGGGACGCCTTGAACAAGGCGGAGCTCGGACGTCGGCTCGCCAAGGTCTACGAAGATCAGCTGAACGACCTGGAGCGTGCCGAGGAGACCTACCGATTCGTGCTCGGCGTCGACCAGCAGGATGGCGACGCGCTCGAGGCGCTCGACCGCATCTACACCGAGCACGGCGCGTACCAGGCGCTGGCTCAGGTCTTGCGGAAGCGGATCGAAGGCTCGAGCAACAGCTCCGAGCTCATCGAGCTCCAGTTCCGGCTTGGCACGGTACTCGACCAGAAGCTCGGGCTCACCGAAGACGCGATTGAGGTCTTCGACAAGCTGATCGACGATCACGACTCCGAGCATGCGGGAGCCATCCAGTCGTTGCAGCGCATTTACACCAAGCTCGAGCGTTGGCCGGAGCTCTTCGCCGCGTTCGAGAAGGAGCTGAGTGTTGCTCTCGGTGATTCGCAGCAGGCCGACGTGTTCTCGCGCATGGCTCGGCTCTCGGCGAACCGTCTTCGCGATCAGGAAAAGGCGATCGGCCTTTGGCAGCGGGTGCTCGACCTTCGCGGGGAAGACCCCGAGGCGCTCAACGCACTCGGAGACATCTACGCCGCTCAGGGGAACTGGCGCGACCTGGTCGACGTGCTCGAGCGCGAGGCCCAGATCGCGGAGGACGACAGCTTCAGGATTCAGATTTTCTCAGATCTTGCGCGCGTTTGGTACGAAAAGCTCGAACGGGAGCGAAACGCGATCGAGAACTGGGAGCGAGTCCTCGACCTGGATCCCGGCAACACCTACGCCCTCTTCAGCATCGCGGAGATTCAGCGTGAGGGCGGCCAATCGCGCGAGCGTGCCGACACGCTTCACCGAATCATCGACGTGGGTGCCGCGACGCTCGAAGATGCCGACCTCATCACCGTCTACATGCAGCTCGGTCACGTGTATGCGAACGAGCTCCAGCAGCCGGCGGACGCCGCCGAGGCCTACCGCAACGTGCTCAACGTCGATCCGGCGTACTTCGAGGCGCTCGACTCCCTCGAGCTCATCTTCCGCGAGGAGGAAGACTGGGAGGAAGTCATCAACGTCATGGAGCAGCGCGCTCTCGCGCTGTTCGAGCCCTCCGACAAGATTCGTCAGCTCATCGCCGCCACGGAGATGTGGGAGAACGAGGTCGGCAACAAGGACGGGGCAGCAGGGGCCTTCGGCCGGATCCTCGACGTCGATCCGATGCACGAATACGCGTTCTCCGAGCTCCAGGCCCTCCACCGGGAGGCTGAGCGCTGGGACGAGCTGATCGACCTCTACATCACTCGGATCGAGGCGACCGAAGACCGTGACGAACGGATTGAGCTCCTTCGAGCGGCGGCGCGCGTCTACGAGGAGAAGCTCGACGACGGCGAACAGGCCTACCACACCCTGTACATCGCCTGGACCGAGGACTTCGCGAACAAGAACACCGCGGTCGACCTCGAGCGCGTCACGGCCGCCAACGAGAAGTGGAACGAGCTTCTCACTTCGGCCAACGCCGTGCTTCAGGAGGGCCAAGAACCGGCCACCCAAATCGCGATTTGTCTGTGCTGCGCGAAGTGGTACGGCCAGGACCTCGGTCATCCCGAGTATGCGATTCCGTACTACGAGCAGATTCGAGCTCTCGACCCGACGAACGCGAAGGCGTGGTGGCAGCTCGGTGACCTTTACGAGACCACGCACCAGTGGGACAAGCTCGCGCAGACGCTTGCAAAGCTCGTCGACCTCACGAGCGACGACGACGTCAAGGCAGATACCTATGTCCGCATGGGAGACCTCGCCGACGACCGCTTCGCGATGCGTCAGCAGGCCGAGGACTACTACCGTCGTGCGCTCAGCTTCAAGGACAAGCATGTCGGCGCTCTCGAGGCGCTCGAACGCATCTACCGAGAAGAGGGTCGTTCGAACAAGCTCCTCAACATCCTCGAGCGTAAGGCCGAGGCGGTCGAGGATGTGGACAGCATCGTCTCCGCTCTGCTTCAGGTAGCCGAGGCGTACGAAGAGCGCTTCGATGACACCAAGGCCGCAGTCGAGAACTTCGAGCGCGCCTCGGAGCTTTCACCGTCGAATCTGAAGGCGCTTCGTGGGCTCGAGCGTTTGTACACGGTCGAGGGCCGCTTCCAGGATCTGATCGGGATCCTCGAGCGGGAGTTCGAGGTCGTCTCCACCGAGCGTGAGCGCATCGAGATTCTCATGCGCCTCGCCCAGATGTGGGAGCAGGAGTTCAAGAAGCCCGACAACGCCGCAGAGCGACTCGAGCAGGTGCTCGACATCGATCCGCTCAACGATGACGCGCTCTGCCAACTCGAGGACCTCTACCGGACGATGCAGCGCTGGGACGACCTCGTGCGCACCTACGATCGGCACGCCAGTGCGACCGCCGACACCGAAGAGCGCGTCCGGATCTTCCGCGAGCTGGGTGGCGTCTACGCGACCCACAAGGACGACGTCGAACAGGCGATCGACAGCTACCTCAACGCGCTCAATCTCAACGAGCACGACATCTTCAGCCTGCAGGCGGTCGCGAAGCTCTACGAGCACAAGGGCGACCATTCGGCAGCGCTCGACATGCTAGGGCAGCTGGCCGGCGTCGTCGGAGACCCGGCGGAGCAGGTTGCGCTCAAGCACCGCATGGGCCGCATTCTCGACCAGGAGCTCGGCGACCGAGTTTCGGCGCTCGAGCAGTTCCAGATGGCCATCGACCTCGACCCGACGCACCTGCCGTCGCTCGAGGCCATGCGCAACATCCATGTGGATTCGGGAGACTGGGCGGCGGCCGCCAAGGTGCTCACCTTCGAGATCGAGCACACGGAAAAGGACCGCAAGCGCGCGGCGCTTCTCGTCGAGCTCGGGCGCATTCGCTCGGAACGACTCGACGACGAAGCTGGAGCGGTCACGGCGTTCGAAGCAGCCTCGCAGGCAGACCCGGACAACGAGGATGCGCTCTTGCCCCTCGTCGACGCCTATCTCGCCAACGAGCGTTTCGAGGACGCCTTCCCGCTCCTCGAGGTCTTGGTTCAGCGGTCCGACAAGCGCGAGCGCGACGAGCAACACCGACTCGCGCTGATGCTTGGTGACACCGCGACGAGCCTGGCCCGGCCGCACGACGCGGTGAAGGCGTTCGAGCGTGCCTACGAGCTCGACAACGACGATGAGATCGCGCTCAAGGGACTTGCCGGAAGCTACTTCCGCGCCGAACAGTGGGACGACGCGTTCAAGTACCATCAGGTACTGCTGGTCCAGCACCGAGACGCGCTCGGTCGCGACGAGATCACCGAGGTGTTCTATCGCCTCGGCGTCGTGAAGCACGAGCAGGGCGAGGCCAAGAAAGCCCGCAACATGTTCGAGAAGGCTCTCGAGGAAGATTCGCACTTCGTCCCGGCTCTCGAGGCCATGGTGGGACTGCAGAGCGGCGACGGCGACTGGGATTCGGTGGTCGAGTTCAAGAAGCGTATTCTCGACGTTACCGACGAGCCTGGCGCTCGCGCCGCGCTTCTCGTGGAGCTCGGCGATCTGTGGGGCGACAAGCTCGGCAAGCCGGACGACGCGGCGGAGGCCTTCACGGAGGCCCTCGACCTCGAGCCGGAGAACCACGTGGTGCTCCACAAGCTGCTCGGGACCTATCAGTCGGCGGACCGGTGGTCGGAGGCCATCGACGTCATCGAGCGAGTGGCGGACCTCGAAACTCGAGACGAGGCGAAGGCCAAATACACCTACACGATTGGCGTCATCCTCCGCGACAAGCTCGAGGACGAGGACGCGGCGCTCGAGCGGTTCAACGCTGCTCTCGACCTCGACCAAAGTCAGCTCAAGCCGTTTGAGGCGGTCAACAAGATCCTCAACACGCGCAAGGACTGGAAAGCGCTCGAACGGGCCTACCGGAAGATGCTCCACCGCATCATCAACCAGGGCAACACCGACCTCGAGCACAACCTCTGGCACACGCTCGGCATCATCTACCGCGACCGTCAGCGCAACTTCGACGCCGCGGCCGAGGCGTTCAAGATGGCTGCGTCCCTCAAGCCGGACGACGCCACCGAGCATCAGATTCTGGCCGAGCTCTACGCGACGATGCCGGACAAGACCAACGAGGCCATCACCGAGCATCAGTGGCTTCTGCAGCACGACCCGAATCGACTCGAGTCGTACAGGGCGCTCTACAAGCTCTACTTCGACGCGCGTGCCTACGACAAGGCGTGGTGCATCGCTCGCACGCTCGCGCACTTCCAGAAGGCAGACAAGGAGCAGCAGAAGTTCTTCGAGCAGTACAGGCAGGATCGGGAGATTCGGCCGACGGCCCGACTCAGCAACGAGAACTGGGTCAAGGACCTGATGCATCCCGACCAGGACATCTACATTTCCAAGATCATGGAGGTGATTGCGCCTGCGGTCCGCGCCTCGTTGGCGGTGAGCGACAAGAAGCTCAACCTCCACAAGCGCAAGCCGGAAGACCTCGCGAATCCGAGCCTCGCGCTCGCGCGTCAGTTCAAGCTCGCGCAGGACGTCCTGAACGTGACCGTTCCGGTACGGCTCTTCATCCAGAAGGAGCTCGCCGGTGCGCTTCGCGACGAGGCGCGCAGCAACCCGCCGGCGGTCATCACCGGCTACACGCTGCTCTCGGGATACCGTCCGGTCGACCTTGCGTTCGTGTGCGGTCGTCACCTGACGTACTACCGGGGCGAGCACTTCATTAGGACGATGTACCAGTCGCACAGCGAGCTTCGCACTCTGCTTCTCGCAGCCATGCGACTCGTGGGAATGGGTGGCGGCGACGCAAGCGTCGAGTCGACGGCCAAGCAGCTCTCGAAGTTCATGGACCAGGCGCATCTGGACGTGCTCAAGCAGGTCGTGCGCAAGTTCGTCGATTCGGGTGGGCGGTCCGACATCAAGCGTTGGATGCAGTCGACCGAGATCACGGCGCTACGCGCGGGTCTGCTGCTCTGCGACGACGTGGACACCGCGGTTCGGATGACCCAGCAAATCTCGTCCGACTCGACGGCCGACCTCGCGCCGCGCGACAAGGTGAAGGAAATCGTCCTTTACAGCATCTCGGAAAGCTACTTCCAGCTTCGCGAGCAGCTCGGAATCCAGATCAAGGTTTGAGCTCGGGCTGATCCGCCTGACGCGTGCGCGAAGCCCCGTTCTGTGACAAGGCTTCGCTCATGCTGGAGCTCTCGCTTCAAAGTGAGAGGGCGACGTTGGCGCTTGCGCACTCGGTGGCCGACGTGCTCGAGGCGGGTGACGTCGTCGGGCTCGAGGGCGGCCTCGGCGCCGGTAAGACCACGTTCACTCGCGGCGCCGTGCATGGACTCGGCGTGCCGGAAGAGCAGGCGGTCACGAGTCCCACTTTCGCGCTTCTTCATCACTACGACGGGCGCGTTCCGATTGGCCACGCGGACCTCTACCGGCTCGGCAGCGAAACGGAGATCGAGGAGCTCGGCCTCGATGAAATGCTCGAAGGCGGAGCGGTGCTCTTCGTCGAATGGGGGCGAAAGTTTCCCGAGATGGCCGAAAAGACCTCGCTGTGGGTCGAGCTCGACATCGTATCCGATGACGAACGGCGAGTGAGGCTGGTTGGGGTGGGTCCTCGTGGTGATGCGATCATCACCGCGCTACGAAGGGGACTCGCTCAGTGAAAGGTTATCGGTTGCGGCACCCCAAGCGCTCTGGTAAGCCCGCGCGAACGTCCAGGTTGAACTGACTCGATGCCCCGTCGCGACGATATTGAAAGCATCCTACTGATTGGGTCGGGGCCGATCGTCATTGGGCAAGCCTGCGAGTTCGACTACTCGGGCACCCAGGGTGCGAAGGCGCTCCGAGAAGAGGGATACCGGGTCATCCTGGTGAACTCCAACCCGGCGACCATCATGACCGACCCGGAGTTTTCCGATCGGACCTACGTCGAACCGCTGACGCCCGAAATCCTCGAGTCGATCATCGAGCGTGAGAAGCCCGATGCCGTGCTTCCAACTCTTGGCGGCCAGACGGCGCTAAACCTCGCGCTCGCCCTGTCGAGCCGAGGGGTCCTCGAGAAGCATGGGGTCGAGCTGATCGGTGCCAAGGTCGAAGCGATTCGCAAGGCCGAGGAGCGAGAGCTCTTCAAGGCTGCGATGGACAAGATCGGGCTCGAGAGTGCGCGGGCCGAGGTCGCGCGGACCGTCGACGAAGCGCACGAGATCGCGGACCGCATCGGCTTCCCGATCATCTTGAGGCCCTCCCTCACGATGGGCGGCTCCGGCGGCGGCGTCGCCTACAACAAGGCGGAATTCGACAAAGCGATCCGCTGGGCCTTTCAGTGCAGCCCCGTCCACGAGTGCCTCGTCGAAGAGAGTTTGCTCGGGTGGAAGGAGTACGAGCTCGAGGTCATTCGCGACAACGCGGACAACTTCAGCGTCATCTGCACCATCGAAAACCTCGACCCGATGGGCGTGCACACCGGGGACTCGATCACCGTTGCACCCGCGATGACGCTCACCGACCGTGAGTACCAGCGTCTCCGCGACGCGGGACGAGCAATCATCACGGAGATCGGAGTCGAGACCGGTGGCTCTAACATTCAGTTCTCGGTGAACCCCGCGGACGGACGGCTCATCGTCATCGAGATGAACCCGCGCGTGTCGCGCTCGAGCGCCCTCGCGTCGAAGGCGACCGGCTATCCAATCGCGAAGATCGCGGCCAAGCTCGCAGTCGGGTACAGGCTGGACGAGCTCGAAAACGACATCACCGCGACGAGCGCCGCCTTCGAGCCAACCATCGACTACGTCGTCACGAAGATGCCGAGGTTCGCGTTCGAGAAATTCCCCGGGGCCGACCCGCGGCTCACGACGCAGATGAAGTCCGTCGGCGAGGCGATGGCGATCGGGCGAACATTCAAGGAGTCCCTGCAAAAGGCGGGACGTTCACTCGAAACCGGACACGGCGGGCTGACCTCGCTTCTCAGGAAGGTCGACTATCGCGACCTCGCGGCCCAGGTTCGACGCCTCATCGACACCGGGGAAGCCATCAACACGGCGAAACCGATGCTTGCCGATTTGCCGGAACCCACGGAGGAAGACCTTCGTGAATCGATTCGGGACCTCATCCGGACTCCACTCGGCGAGCGTCTCTGGTATGTCGCCGACGGTCTTCGAGTCGGACTCACGGTGGACGACATTCATGAAGCGACCGACATCGACGTTTGGTTCCTCGAGCAGATGCGTCAGATCATCGAGTACGAAGGAACGCTCGAGGCGACCGCCGGGGAACCTCTCGACGAGAAGACGCTTCGCACCGCCAAAGAGTTCGGTTTCAGCGATCGCCAGATCGCGACGCTCCGTGGAGAGTCTCCGGAGGACGTCCGCACCCGACGTGCAGAGCTCGACGTACAGCCGGTTTACGCGCGCGTCGACACGTGCGCCGCAGAGTTCCCCGCGCTCACGCCGTACATGTATTCGACCTGGGGTCTAGAGAGCGAGGCTCGACCGGACGGCGACAAGAAGAAGATCATGATCCTCGGTGGCGGCCCGAACCGCATCGGCCAGGGCATCGAGTTCGACTACTGCTGCGTACACGCCTCGTTCGCGCTGAAGGAAGTCGGCTACGAGACCATCATGGTCAACTGCAACCCGGAGACGGTGTCCACCGACTACGACACCTCCGACAAGCTCTACTTCGAACCGCTGACGTTCGAGGACGTCATGCACATCGTCGAGCTCGAAAAGCCTGACGGAGTCATCGTGCAGTTTGGGGGCCAGACGCCGCTGAAGCTCGCGGTTTCGCTGTCGCGTGCTGGCGTTCCCATTCTCGGCACCACCGCGGACGCGATCGACCGCGCCGAGGATCGCGAGCGCTTCGACGACCTCCTCACCAAGCTCGACCTGAAGCGGCCGCGCGGCGGCATCGCCAAGGGCACCAAAGACGCGTTCGGAGTCGCCGAGCAGATTGGCTTTCCCGTGGTCGTCCGCCCGAGCTACGTGCTCGGCGGGCGCGCGATGGAGATCGTCCACTCTCAGGAAGAGCTGTCGCGCTACATGACGGTTGCGCTCGAGGCCGTCGCCGACGCCGAAACCCAGACCATTCTCGTCGATGAGTTCCTGAAGGACGCCATCGAGGTAGACGTCGACTGTGTGTCGGATGGAACCGACGTGGTCATTGGCGGCCTGCTGCAACACATCGAAGAGGCAGGGATTCATTCCGGCGACTCCTCGATGACGCTTCCGGCGCACGCACTGCCAGACGCCGTGCTCGCCAAGCTTCGCGCCTCCACGCAGGCACTCGCTCTCGAGCTCGGCGTGGTCGGCCTGATGAACGTTCAGTTCGCCGTTCAAGGGGACGAGATCTTCGTCATCGAAGTGAACCCGCGTGCGTCGCGCACGATCCCCTTCATCAGTAAGGCCATTGGCGTGCCGCTCGCGAAGATCGCTGCGCGGGTCATGGCTGGGCAGACCCTCCGCGAGCTCGGCTACACCAGAGAAATCGTCACCGAGCACATCGCCGTGAAGGAGTCGGTTTTTCCATTCACGAAGTTCCCGGGCGTCGACACCATCCTCACACCGGAAATGCGGTCGACCGGAGAGGTGATGGGCATCGCGGACAACTTCCCCGACGCGTTCTACAAGGCGTTGCTCTCGGCGTACTCCGAGCTTCCCGATGAAGGCCGTGTGTTCATCAGCGTGAAGGAGGGCGACAAGCCCGCCGCCGCGAAGGTTGCCAAACGACTGAAGGCGCTTGGCTTCGACATCATCGCCACCGCGGGAACCCGCGATGTGATCGAGAAGGCGGGCGTGGAGGCGGAGCATGTCAACAAGGTCGGTCAGGGGCGGCCCCACATCGTCGATCGACTCCAGAGCGACGAGATTGCGCTCGTGTTCAACACGACCGAGGGTGCCAAGGCGATTCGCGACAGCCGTTCGATGCGACGTCAGACCGTGCTGAGCAGCGTCCCGTACTTCACGACCATGTCGGCGGCCGAAGCAGCCGTCGACGCCATCGAGGCGCGACGCGCGCGACGCCCCTCCGTGTGCTCGCTCCAGGAGTACAACGCCGAGAACAAAGAGCTCGCGACGCTGAAGCCGCCTCAGTAGGCTTGCCTTCGGCGATCAGCCGTTATACGAGATCGAGATGGACCGGGTACCCATGACCCCCGCGGGCCACGCCGCCCTCACGGAAGAGCTTGCCGCGCTCAAGGCCGAGCGACCCAAGATTTCGCAGGAGATCGGGGTTGCCCGCGAGCACGGAGACCTGAAAGAAAACGCCGAATACCACGCTGCTCGCGATAAGCAGGGCATCTGCGAGGCGCGCATCGCGGAGATCGAGGACAAGCTCTCGAGGGCCGAGGTGATCGACCCCTCTACGCTCAGCGGCGACAAGGTGAAGTTTGGCGCCATCGTCGAGCTCGAGGACATGGACAATGGCACGATGGTGACCTACCGACTCGTCGGCCCAGACGAGTCTGACATCAAAGAGGGGAAGATCTCGATCACGTCTCCGGTGGCCCGCGCGCTGGTCGGGCGCGAAGTCGGCGACGAGGTTCGAGTCAAAGCGCCTGGCGGGCTCCGGACGTACGAAGTCAGCGACGTTCGCTGGGGCTGAGTGCCTTCGCTGCTCGACCACCCGGTGGAATCCCTTCCTGGGATTGGGCCGACGACGGGTGCGCGATTGCGCGAGCGCGGGTACGAGTCGGTGGGGGACCTGATTTGGCTGCTACCTCGAAGCTACGACGATCAGCGACACCCGACTCCGATTCACGAGCTTCGAGACGGCGAGTACGCCGTCGTCCAGGGCATCGTGCGATCCGCGCGGTCGTTTCCACGCGGGAGCAAGGTCGGCTTCCACGCGCGTGTCGAGCCCATCGGCGAGCCGGATGACCATGATGGTTATCGTGAGCTCAAGCTGGTGTGGTTCGCGGCGATCCCAGGGCTCAGTCGACGCTTCGCCGAGGGAAATCGTGTTCGCGTGGCGGGACGGGTACAGGACTATCGCGGGGCGGCGACGCTCACGCATCCCGAGATGCTCGACGCGGATGGCCCCGGGGCGATCGAGGCGCGGTATCCAGAGGTGCCGGGGGTAAAACGAAAGACCCTTCGAAAAGCGATTCGGGCCGCGGTCGACAGAGCGGCAGGAGAGGTCGCGGACCTCGTGCCGTCCGCGTTGCTCGCCGAGCACGAGCTCACGCCTGTGGCCGAGGCGCTGCGGTCGATTCACCAGCCAGATCCCGGTGCCTTCGATGCCAACCCCGACGCACCGCCGCCTGGCTACGCGAGGCTCGCCCTCGAGGAGCTCGTCCTTTGGGAGCTTGCCCTCCGGCTCAGGCGCGCCTCGGAGAAGGGGGAGGAAGCGCACTCGTTCAACGCGGATCCGGTGGAAGCGGCCTGCGGGGTGTTTCCGTTCGAGCTCACGGGGGCGCAGAGAAAGGCCGTCGACGAGATCGGCGTCGGTCTCGGGTCGACGACGCCGATGAAGCGGCTGTTGCAGGGCGACGTCGGGTGCGGGAAGACGGCGGTAGCGCTCGTCGCATGCGCCCAGGTTGCGGGTGGCGGCGCGCAGTCGGTGTTCCTGGCGCCGACCGAGCTGCTCGCGGAGCAGCACGCGGAAACGCTTCGCGAAACGGCCGTCGAACTCGGGCTTCGTATGGGGGTGTTCACAGGCTCGCTGAGCAAAGACCAACGCCGTTCGATGCTCGATCGAATGTCGACCGGGGCCGTCGACCTCGTCGTCGGGACGCACGCGCTCCTAAGCGCCGAGGTTCAGTTCGCGAACCTTGGCCTGGTGATCATCGATGAGCAGCATCGCTTCGGCGTTGCTCAGCGGCTCCGACTTGGGAGTCGAGGCACCGACGCTCGTCCGCATCTGCTCGTGATGACCGCAACTCCGATTCCGCGAAGTCTCGCCCTCGTCGTATACGCGGGGTTAGAGCTCACCGTGATCGATGCGAAGCCTCCGGGGCGAGTCCCTCCAACCACGAAGATGCTTTCGCGGAAGAACCGTCAGTCGGTGTTCCGCCAGATCGATCGGGCGCTCGCGGCAGATGGCCGAGCGTTCGTCGTCTGTCCTGCCATCAGCGACTCGGACGACATGGTGACCGTCGAGCAAACCTTCGCAGAGATGCGTGCGCGGTTCGGTGACGAGCGAGTTGCACAGGTGCACGGCCGTCTGCCGGGTGACGTGCGTCGCGACGTGATGCGCGCGTTCGCCGAGGGGGCGCAGGACGTGCTCGTCGGGACGACGGTACTCGAGGTCGGGGTCGATATCCCGGATGCCAATATCATCGTCGTCGAACAGGCGGAGCGGTTTGGGCTCGCGCAGCTCCATCAGCTTCGTGGGCGGGTTGGACGCGCCGGGCAGAAGAGCGCGTGCCTGTTGACGTACGACGAGCCGCTGACCGAAGACGCCGAGGCCCGTCTTCAAGCGCTGTGCGATACGGACGATGGCTTCGTCCTGGCGGAGCGCGACCTCGAGATCCGGGGGGCGGGTCATCTCTTCGGGACTCGACAGTCCGGGGTAAGTGGGCTCCGGTTCGCGAATCTAATCGAGGACAGAGCGCTGCTCTCCAAGGCCGCGGAGATCGTCGATCGGATGGTCGAAGCGGACCCTGAGCTTACCGCCAAAGAACACGAATCCGCCAAACGGGCCGTGATGCGCTGGGAACGAAACGCCGCGATTCGGGAGGATGCGGGCTGAGGGGTCTCCGCCGGTGCCAGCTTCTTGACGGTTTTCGGCGACCCAGGTAGTTCCGGGGTATGGCTTTGGTTCTCCATGCCCAGCGCGAGATCACGCTCAAAATCGCCTACTACGGCGTTGGGCTCGGCGGGAAGACGACCAATCTCGAGGCCATCTGCGCCCAGACGCGGCCCGGGGCCTGTGGCAAGCTCGTGACCGTGAACACCGAGGCGGAGCGTACGCTCTTTCTCGACTTTCTTCCGGTCGAGCTCGGCGAGTTTCGCGGCTACACGGTGCGGCTTCACCTGCTTTCGGTGCCCGGTCAGATCGCCCAAGACTCGACGCGAAGGCTCGTTCTTCGAAACGTCGACGGTGTGATTCTCGTCGTCGACAGTCAGAACGACGCCCTCGAGGGCAACAACTACAGCGTTCGGAATCTCGACTACAACCTGCGCCTCCACGACATCGATCCGGACCGTGTTCCGCTGGTCGTGCAGTACAACAAGCGCGATATCCCCGGGGTGCTCGACGTCGAAGAGCTCGGTGCTCAGCTCGGTGTTCCAGACGGGGTGCCTGAGCTCGTGGCTTCCGCGCGTGAGGGCTGGGGAGTCTTTGAGTCGCTGAAGACGGTGGTCCGCATCTGCATGCATCAGCTCGGCGACCCGACCGCTCATGCGGAGGGGCGTGTCCCGTGCCTTCTCGACGAGCCGCGCGCCCGCTTCTACCCGAGTGGCCCCGTTTCGATGATCCACGCGCTGGTGCCCGAGGACGACGAGCAAGAGCTCGGCCTCGAAGACATCGAGCTTCTCGGTAGCGCCTGAGGTCCACGATGGCGGCGACCGGCGCATCGTCCCTTGCGGACCGAGTTCAAGCCGTCGCCCCGACGATCCAGATGCTGCCGGTGCGCACGCCTACGCTGCCGCCTGCGACACACACCAACACGTTCTTGGTGGGCACGCGCGAGGCGGTGCTGGTCGAGCCCGCGACTCCGTACAAGGAGGAGCAGGACCTCATGGCCGAGTGGGTCCAAGAGGGGCGACTCAAGGGGCTCGAGCCGATCGCGATTCTCGCGACGCACCACCACCCGGATCATGTGGGCGGCGCCGATGCGCTTCGCGACCGCCTGGAGCTGCCGATCTGGGCGCACGCAATGACCGCCCAACGGCTCGAAGGCGTGGTCGATATCGACATGTTGATTCAGGACGGCGAACGCATCGTGCTGGAGGGGCCGACGCCGACGGCGCTGAGCGCGCTGCACACGCCCGGGCACGCGCCCGGGCATCTCTGCTTCACCGATGAGGCGACGGGGATCATGATCGCGGGCGACATGGTTGCCTCGGTCGGGACGATCATCGTCGAGCCGTACGACGGCGACATGCTGCTCTATCTCGAGTCGCTCCGAAAGATGTCGACGCTCGAGCCGACGGCGCTTCTCCCGGCGCACGGCGGCGTCATCGAAGAGCCTCAGGCGAAGCTGAGCTTCTACATCGAGCACCGCCTGATGCGCGAAAAAAAGGTCCTCCACGCCCTGAAGGCCCGAGGCAAACCGTCGCGCCCGCGCCACCTCGTCGCCGACGCCTACAGCGACACCCCGAAACACCTCTGGCCGTTGGCCCTTCGCTCGATCGAAGCCCACCTCATCAAGCTCGAACGCGAAGGCACCATCGAAAAATCCGGCAACGCCTGGCACTAGGGGACACGCGGGGCACCTAAAACAGGCGCAATTCCAGCGGGTTACGGATCAAACCGCGGATTCGTGAGAAACGCTGGGTCATTGGGCGGCCGACCGGCCCATGGAGACCAAGTTAGGGTGCGCATCCGGCGCCCGGAAGAGACGCGTAGGGAGCGAATTCAGGCTCCTTCAGCTGCGATACACTCCAGAAGTCGGTGGTCTTTGCGGCGGCCCATTCCGAAACGCGCACACCGATCACCGCCTTTCCTAGCTCGATATCACCAGAACCTAGCTCGGCTAGATGATCTTCGACCGAGGAGACAATCGCTTCCTTTTCCTTCTCGGTGAAGAGTGGGCGCGCATACGTCACGAACTCGCCTCCGATCGGGATCCCATGAAGGACGCCATCCCGCAGATGCTCCGGACCATACATCTGGTACTGGTGGGCCAGGTAATCCCCACGGTTCTCAAACGACCGCAGGATCTGGTTCCGCACCAGGTTGTGACAAGCTTGCTGACCAACGGTATTGCAGACCTCGTCGTTGCAGTCCGGAATCGGCTCCAGGAAAAGCGCGTTCATTTCAGCATCCGTGTAGAAGACCATTTCGATCGGGACGCTCTGGCTGGAGTTCGTCAAGAACGATGAGTAGGGGTCGTCGCCGTGCGACATCGATCGGTCCACCGTGGGGAAGTCCGGCCGGCAATGCATGGAGCCGCCCAGAGGTGTGAATGCACGCTCAGACGGGATGTTGATCGCTCGGAGCATGGCGACGTAGATCCCGGCCGTCCCACTGCACCCTGGTGTGATGTGCAGTCGGCCCGCCAATGGAAAGAGGATGCGGTCCACCGGAGGCAGCCCCGCGTAGCCATACTGCTCCTCCCAATCCTGGCCGGAGGCATGAATGAGCCGGGCGCGTACCCACTTCGTCAGAGCATGAATCGTCTCGAGTTGACCGCGCTGGATCATCCCGAAGCTCCGGAAAAAGTCATAGCTCGCGGACGGATTTCGCGGAGTGATCGACCCGTAGAGGGGCTCATAGTCGTCCGAGTCCGCTGCGTAGGTGAACCATTTCCGTCCGTCCAGCATCGACGCGACGTGCTCGTCGGACATGTCGACTAGCTTCCAATCAACCAACTCATTCTTCTCGACCCAGAGTGAATGAGCCGCGTTGACGGCAAAGATCTCCCAGGCCTCCGACTCACTGTACCGGAGCGGCCAGTCAACGGATGGGAGCGGCGCCGAAACAGGCTGTCCGAGCTCGAGCTGACGAATTTTCTCCAGTACATCGGTCGTCTGCGCGCTGGTCAGCACCGTCACGCCCGCGGCGTTCTCCCATCTCAAAGTCCCTGCAATCTTCGGGTGGGACAGAAGGCTCACGTAGTCGGCCAAGGCAGAATCCGTTGGGAAGAACGCTGTCCGGCTTTGGTTCGTGGTGTCGATCTCATCGAGCGCGGTGTCCGTTCGAACCGTGACTCGTACCTTGCTCCCGGGTTTTATAGCTGCGGTGGGCGATGCATCGATCACACGACTTTCGTTCACGTTCAGCGCAGGAAGCGCCCTGGTGAAGCTCTCTGCGAACACGTCGTCCAAACGGACCTCCAACTCCACCTGCATGGCCGGGCTGTTCAGCGTTCCACTGTTTCGAATCTCCGCGCTCAGCGTGCCAGAGTGGGCGTCGAGCAAAAGCGCACTGACCACCAGATCGGGTCCCGAAGTCACCGGAGGTGTGATCGTCCGCGTGTAGTGGTTGTGGTCTTCATTGCGTTCGAGAATCTCGTCGTGGGTGTCGACGTCGACTGCGATTCGTCGGTTCTCACCCGCAAGACGCACGTTGAGCGTGATTGCTTGGCTTGAGTAAGGCTGCCGATAAGAGTCGTCGTGCAGTGCCTCGAGGGGGATGTCGCCAACCGCGACGCCATCGACGAAGACCCGGACGTTGCCCACATTCGGAGGCACGACGTAGGGGCTACGGTTCTTGATACTGACCTGGAGTAAATGATTCGCATCGAACGACACCCCAACGGGCTCCAAGTCCCCCTGAGGTTGGATGCAACCGCCGGAACCATCGCAACGCCCGTCGTCCACGGTCGCGAGATCGCAAAGCGTTCCCGCTGCAACGAATTCCGTGGGAGAAGGACAGCGCCCCGTGAAGGGGTCACAGGGTGGCGGGTTGAACACACAGGGGTTGCCATCGCAGACGATGCCTTCACAGAGGGCCGCATCGTTGCAGACTCCGGAAGCGCATACTCCGGGAAGCCCCTCAAAGTCACACGAAGTGTCATCCGGCACGGCGACGTAGCTGCAGTCACCGCTCATCGGGATGCATAGGTCCTCAGTGCAGTCGTTGTCGTCGTCGCAAACGACGCCTTCGCAGAGCTCCGCGTCCATGCACAGACCGGAGGCGCACAAGCCCGGGAGGCCACTGAAGTCGCACATCGTATTGTCGGGGACTGCAGTGAACACGCACTCGCCGTTCGCCGGATTGCAGACGTCCTCGGTGCATTCGTTGTCGTCATTGCACAATACGCCTTCGCAGAGCCGGGCGTCTTCGCACTCACCGGACATGCAGAGGCCGGGCGCACCACCGAAGCTGCAGATCGTATTGTCGGGGACCGCAGTGAACACGCATTTGCCATTCGCCCGATTGCAGACGTCCTCGGTGCATTGGTTGTCGTCATTACACGATACGCCTTCACAGAGCCGGGCGTCTTCGCACTCACCTGATTTGCAGAGACCGGGAAGGCCACCGAAGTTGCAAGGGGTGTTTTCCGCGATCGCCGTGTAGATACATACACCGGTTTCCGCCTCGCAGTCGTCGTTGGTGCAAGGGTTTTCGTCGTCGCAGTCCATGCCCTCGCAGAGTCCGGCATCTTCACAGACGCCAGACCGGCATAGACCCGGGAGTCCGTCGAAGTCGCAGGGCGTGTTCTCAGGCGTTGCGGTGTAGCTGCACACACCGCTCGCGACGTCGCATGAATCGTCCGTGCACTGGTTCCGGTCGTCGCATTCAACGCCTTCGCAAGGGTCGAAACCTACTTCGCCGCATCGAACGAACAACGCGATGCACAGCAAGGAAAGAGCGACGAAAAACGGAATCCACAGACGCATTGCACTAGCTGAGCTTCACAAAGGAGCCTCGCA
>CBFCWN010000035.1:0-34543 GCA_965601515.1 uncultured Myxococcales bacterium
ACGTCGACCGGGATGACTTTGTCGACGCCCGGAATCGTCGTGTAGTTGTCGTAGAAGCCACCGCAGGAGGCGCAGGTGCCAAAGGCGATGACCCACTTGGGGTCCGCCATCTGTTCCCAGATGCGGCGCACGACGGGGCCCTGACGCTGGCTGATCGTGCCAACGACCCATAGGACGTCCGACTGACGTGGACTGAAGCGCGGGGCCTCCGCGCCGAAACGCGCAATGTCATACCGAGGCGCCGCGGTGGCCATGAACTCCATTCCGCAGCAGGCGGTGACGAACGGATACTGGAACAGGGACCACTTGCGGGCCCACTGGAGCAGGTCTTCGAGGCGCGTCGTGACAGCGACTTCGCCGCCCCCACCAAGAACTTTCAGTTCTCCCATTCGAGAGCTCCCTTTCTCCACGCGTAGACGAGGGTGACGCCGAGGACGACGAGAAACAGCAACATCTCCACGAAACCGAGCCAGCCGAGCTCGCTGAATAGGCTTGACCATGGGTAGAGGAACACCGCCTCGATGTCGAATACGACGAAGAGGATGGCAGTGAGGTAGAACTTGATGCTGAGGCGGATGTGTCTCGCACCCGTCGTCTCGGACCCGGACTCGTAGGGGATCGCCTTCTCGGCGGTCATGTTCTTGGGGCCGAGGGCGGTCGTGAGTGCGTACACCCCGAGGGCAACCAACGCGGCGACCCCGAGCATCAGGAAGACGGGCAAATAGGCCGAAAACATAGAGCGTCTTACTCCGCGACGGCCCGACTTTGGCCCGTCTTGGTGTGCTTAGTATCACCCTCAGGGGGTGTCAATGAACGTGGCGACGTCGTCTCCTGCGTCCGAACGGAACCGGCGCGGCACCCCTCACGGAGTGTGTCATGGACGGGGTGGCGGTGCCGACCGGGCAGTCGGATCCAAACCCCGATAGCGTGGTCGGTGAGCGGCGATCGGTCGCTCTCGGTGCCGCGCGAAACGGCAGCCGAGCGAGTCGCGTGACGCCACCAAAAGTGGTCGAATGCGGGCCCTTGTGCGATGGTTTTTCGGTGGGGAGTCGTACACGGTTGACCGCGATCGCCGCCTTGTGGGCGAGCCTGATCCCAAACGGTGCGATGGCCCAGGCAGCCGAGAGCGCAAATGACGGCATCGGCGGCGTGCTTCAGTCGCTCGATGCCGGGTTCGGCGCCAACGTCGTTGGCCCGATCGCATCGGTGTTGTTCTTCGACCTCGCGTTCTGGGACAACGGCACCGAGGGCGAGATCAAGCTCCCGTTCATCGTCGTTTGGCTGATCGCCGGCGCCGTGTTCTTCACCTTCCGCTTCGGGTTCATCAACGTCCGAGCGTTCCGGCATGCTTGGGTCGTCACGACGGGCCACTACGACAACCCCGACGACCCGGGTGAGGTCACGCACTTTCAGGCCTTGTCATCCGCGCTTTCGGCGACCGTTGGGCTTGGCAACATCGCGGGCGTCGCGGTTGCGGTTGCGATGGGTGGCCCGGGGGCGATCTTCTGGATGATCGTCGCGGGGTTCCTCGGCATGTCGTCGAAGTTCACCGAATGCACGCTCGGCCAGATGTACCGCGAGGTCGGCGCCGACGGTCACATCCTAGGCGGTCCGATGCGGTACCTCCAGCAGGGGCTGTCCGAGCGAGGATGGCCCAAGTTCGGACGCTTCTTGGCTGTCCTATTCGCCGTGCTGTGCATCGGCGGGAGCTTCGGGGGCGGGAACATGTTCCAAGCCAACCAGAGCTACGCACAGGTCGCGAACGTGCTTCCCTTCTTCGGCGGGGGATGGGGTTCGTTGGCGTACGGGATCATGCTGGCGTTCCTCGTGGGCATCGTGATCATTGGCGGCATCCGGCGCATCGGACAGGTCGCCGGTTTCATCGTCCCCGTGATGTGCGGCGTTTATCTGCTCGCCGGCCTCTTCATCATCCTGACGCATGCCGACCAGGTCGGACCGGCGTTCGCAAAGATCGTGAGCGAGGCGTTCACTCCCAGGGCTGGGCTCGGGGGAGCCGTCGGCGTGCTGATCACCGGCTTTCGACGCGCAGCCTTCTCGAACGAGGCGGGCGTCGGGTCGGCGTCGATCGCACACTCCGCGGCCGCAACCGACGAGCCGGTCAGAGAGGGCATCGTCGCCCTACTCGAGCCGTTCATCGACACCATCGTCGTCTGTACGATGACCGGCCTCGTCGTCGTCATCACGGGCGCCTACGAAGGCGGCGCGGAGGGCGGGGTCCTGATGACCTCGAACGCGTTCGCTACGGTCCTTCCCTGGTTTCCGAAGGTGTTGAGCCTCGCGGTATTCCTCTTCGCGTTTTCGACGATGATCTCCTGGAGCTACTACGGAGAGCGCTGCTGGACGTTCCTCTTTGGGCCGGAGTACTCGGTGATCTACCGGCTGATGTTTCTCGGCTTCATCGTGTTCGGGTCCGTGCTCAAGCTCGGCAACGTGATCGACTTCTCCGACCTCATGATTCTCGGGATGTCGTTCCCAAACATCCTCGGAGCCGTTCTCCTGAGCGGGAAGGTCCGCGCTGCACTCAACGACTACTGGGACCGATACAAGAGCGGTCAGATGCAGCGGCAAAGCTAGCTGCTAGGCTCGGCGCATGTCGGAGTTCGCAAGTCGACGAGACACTCTCCTCGGCGCCATGGGCGAAGGCGTTGCCGTGTTCCCTTCGGCTCCGCTTGCCGTTCGCAATCACGACGTCGAACATCCGTATCGTCAGGACAGTGACCTCTACTACCTGACGGGCTTCGACGAGCCCGAAAGCGTGCTCGTGCTCACGAACCAGCACGACGAGCATCGCGCCGTGATGTTCGTCCGACCGCGGATGCGTGACCGTGAGATTTGGGACGGGCCGCGGGCAGGCGTCGAAGGCGCTGTAGAACGATTCGGCGCCGATGCCGCGTACCCGATTTCCGAGTTGTCGAAGCGCCTTCCGGACTACCTAGGCAACGTGGAACGACTCCTCTATCACGTGGGCGAGAACCGCGAGGCGGATGACACCCTCTTTCAGTGTCTGAACCTCTTGCGGCGAGGAGGGCGCCGCGGCGTGACCGCCCCTCAGACGATCGTCGACCCGTCGGTGTACGTCCACGAGATGCGGCTCCGAAAGTCAGCCGCGGAGCTCGAGACGATGCGTACGGCTGCGGGGATCACGCACGACGCACACGTGGCGGCCATGAAGCTCGCTTCGCCCGGCACACACGAATACGAGCTAGACGCGGAGCTTCTGCACCTGTTTCGCGCGCGCGGGAGTGAGCGCCCGGCCTACGAAAGCATCGTCGGCTCCGGTCCGAACGCGACCATCCTCCATTATCGGGCAGGTGCACGCACGATGGCCGACGGCGAGCTCGTGCTGATCGACGCCGGCTGCGAGTACGACTACTACGCGAGCGACGTCACCCGCACGTTTCCCGTGAACGGTCGCTTCTCGGACGAGCAGCGCGCGCTCTACGACATCGTGCTCGCGGCGCAGAAGGACGCCATCGCCGCGGTTGAGCCGGGAGTCACTCTCGAGTCGATTCACGACGGCGCGGTCCGTCGGATTACCGAGGGCCTCGTCGACGTTGGACTTCTCAGCGGTGCGGTCGATACCCTCATCGAGGAGAAGAAGTACCAGGCGTTTTACATGCATCGTACTTCTCACTGGCTCGGCATGGACGTCCACGACGTCGGCCGGTACTACGTCGACGGGAAACACCGGCCTCTCGAACCTGGCTTCGTGTTGACCGTCGAGCCGGGCATCTACGTCGCGACGGACGCGGAGGACGTGGACGAACGCTGGCGCGGCATCGGGATTCGTATCGAGGACGACGTGGTCGTGACCGAGGCGGGTCACGAGGTCCTCACGGACGCCATCCCGAAGGAAATCGACGACGTCGAAACCGTGTGCGCCTGAGCCGCCCTGGACGCCTCCCTCGCTCCCACCTCGTGTGGTATGAGCGCCCGCATGTCTCTCGACTCCACGATCGCGTTCATCGGCGCGGGCAACATGGCTGGGGCCCTGATCCGTGGCCTCGTCAGCACGGCAACCATCGCACCGGACCGCGTGATTGCGGCGGACCCCGACGCGGAACGTCTCGGCACGTTGAGCTCTGCTCTCGGCATCCGAACGACGGAAGTCAACACGGACGCACTCGCCGGCGCGGACATCGTGGTTCTCGCGACCAAACCACAAACGTTCCGAGGCCTTCTGCCGGAGATCAAGGATGCGGTTCCGTCAGATGCGTTGGTCGTGTCGATCGCGGCCGGTGTGTCCACGGCGATTCTCGAGCACGGTCTGGGAGAGGCCACACGCGTGATTCGGAGCATGCCGAACACGCCTGCTCTCGTCGGAGTGGGCGCCACCGCGATTGCGGGCGGCACCCATGCGACGGAGGCCGACCTCGAGCTCGCCGAACGACTCTTCGAGAGCGTCGGCCTGGTCGTGCGCGTCCCGGAGGAACAGCTCGACGCGGTGACGGCGCTGAGCGGCTCGGGTCCGGCCTACATCTTCGCGATGATCGAAGCATTGCGAGACGCTGCGGTGAAAGAAGGGATGTCGGAGGAAGTCGCGCTGGAGCTGACCGCCCAGACGGTGCGAGGTGCCGCACGTCTTCTCATCGATGGAGGTGAGTCGCCGGAAGCGTTGCGGGAACGAGTCACGAGCCCAGGCGGCACGACTCGCGCAGGGCTCGACGCCCTCGAGGCGGCAGACTTCTCAGGGGCCGTGGCCGGGGCGATTCGGGCGGCAACGCGACGGTCTGCCGAGCTTCGCCAGATCGCCGAAGCGGTCGACGAATAGGGGCGCTACGTCGGACGCGGCCCGAACAACGCCGTGCCCACGCGGACCATCGTGGCGCCTTCGAGAATGGCCGGCTCGAGATCGTGGGTCATGCCCATGGAAAGCTCCGCGAGCCCGTGGGTCTCGGCGAGGTTCCGCAGCGTTGCGAACGTCGGTCTCGTGTCCATCGGGTCTTCGAAGTGGGGCGCAACAGTCATCAGCCCGCGAAGGTCGATGTTCGGCAGTGCGCGAACCGCGTCGACGAGGGCGGGTAAGTCTTCCGGCAGACATCCGGACTTCTGGGGTTCGCGCCCGACGTTCACCTGCACGAGAAGCTCGACCGCTCGGTCGGTCTTCGCGGCACGCGTCGAGATCGCTTCGGCAAGGCGCACCGAGTCGACCGTGTCGATCGACGCTCCCGCACGCTCGACGAACTTGATCTTGTTGCGCTGCAGATGGCCGATGAACCGCCACCGAACGTGTTCGAGATCGAGCAGCGCCTCGGCCTTTGCGGCAAGCTCCTGGGCGTAGTTTTCCCCGAACACGCGAAGGCCCGACGCATACGCATCTCGGATCGCGTCGGTCGAGTGGGCTTTGGATACAGCGAGCAGAGAGACGTCATCCGGGCTCCGACCCGCCTGCGCACATGCGCTTTCGATACGACTTCGAACCGCCGCGAGCCGCTCCTTGAATACGGCGCTCATGGCCAGTGCTCCAACGCGCCGCACTCGACGAGCAGTTCGACCGTCTCTGCTGAAGGGAGCCCCACCACGCTGCTGTACGAACCCTCGATCTTGCGGACGAAGCCGCCGGCCGCGCCCTGAATGCCGTAGGCGCCCGCCTTGTCGCGGCATTCGCCGAGGGCAACGTAGCGCCGCAGCTCGTCCTCTGACGCCTTGCGAAACCAAACGTGCGTCACGACGGTACGTAGGCCGAGCGCGCCCTCCCCCACCTGTCCGAGGGCAACCGATGTCCGAACGACGTGCATGCGGCCGGCAAGCTTCGTCAGCATGGAGAGCGCGTCGCCGTCGTCGGCCGGTTTCCCGAGGCGCTCGCCGGGCAAGCACACGATCGTATCGGCTGCGACGACGTGCCGACCCTCGTCGAGGCCGCTTTCGAGTGCGTGACGGAGTTTGAGAAGCGCGATCTGTTCGACGTATGCATCGTCGTCTTCGACCTCGACGGAACCCTCGTCGGCGTAGGTCGGGCGCACCTCCACCTCGATGCCGAGCGATTCGAGAATCTCCCGTCGTCGTGGCGACGCGGAGGCCAACACGATTGGCGCCGGGCTCAAGGCAGGTCCTCCTTCGCTTCCATTCGCGCTTTGTACCTCCGAAGGTAGCTTTGGCTCACCTGTTCGGGATCGAGGCGCAGGCATTTGGCGAACTCCGTCACGAATCCGCGCACGTAGACCGCCGCCGGGAGCTGTTCGAACTGCTCTTCCTCGATGCAGCGTAAGTAGTTGGTCCCGACCTTCGTGCGCTCGCTGATTTGCTGAAGACTGGTTCCCTGCGACTGTCGAACGGCGCGCAGCAAGCCGCCGCTGAAATCGGTGTCTGGAGTGATGCTCGGGGGCGGGGGCAAATCCTCCTCGGAGAGCTCCTCTCTCTCGACGGGCTCTTCGGTCTTCGCCTGTTCGGGAAACACCGAAATCTCGTACGGTCGTCGCCGGGCTGGGTCGAGCAGAACGTCGTACGCTTCATCGATTCTCGAGCGCACCGTCTCGATCCCCTCCTCGTCGAAGAGGCCGAACGTCACGATGTTGTCTGGATCGAACACGGCGCATGCGCGCTTGTAGGCTCGCCGGATCTCCTCGTCGGTCGCACCTCGCTCGACCTCGAGCACGTCATGGTGAGAGCTTTGCGGAACCTCACGCCAGGGCTCCCGATCGCGCCGACCCTCCTGGGCGCCAAAAAGGCGCCGCGCGATCTTCTCGATGTTGCGGCTCGCGCGGCATCCCGGACTCTCGAGCAGCAAAGGACGTCGCTTTCGAGAGCAGGATCGCACCGCGTCGTCGTGCTCTACGTAGCCGAGATACTTCAGGGGGATGCCGTAGCGGCGGCGAACGGCGACGGTGGCCTGATCGCCAAGCTCGAGATCCGCGCGAAGACGAGCTTGGTTTACGATGAACGGGAACCGAAGGTCGCGCATTCGGTCCTGAAGCATGTGCCCTAGGGCGGGCCACTCTCCGACCAAGAGCGTCGCGATGTCGGATGGCGCAGGGGAGTGCCCGGCCCTCGCGAACACTTCGTGCAGGGCGCTTCGCTGTTCGTCGTCCTCGGCCTGGTCGAGCACCGTCGCTGCGAAGGCCTTTCGAACCAGACGGTAGAGGCCGCTGACCGCGTTTGGTTCGGGGACCGTGACCGCGACTCGGTGAGGCGAGCGGGACCAGAAACGCATCGCGGCGTCGGTTGCCGCCGATCCGAGGTCGACGACGGCAAACTCGGCGTCGAGCTTGGCGATCCTCCGTTCGAGCTCTCGAAGCGAGCTTCTCCGCGCGCTGCCTCGGTGCGGCTCGCTCAGCCCCCCGTCGACCCATCGAAGTCCGGGGACGGGGCCATCCAACGGGTCCCGGAGCGGCAGCGTGTTGACCGTCTCGTGGTCGAGCCCGGACACGAGCGATGTGAGGGGCATGTCGTCCCCGAACGCGGGTGCCGGAGCCACGTACGGCGCTACCCTGGGGCCGATGCCCAGCATCGCGTGGAGGTCGGCTCCCGACGGATCGGCGTCGATGGCGACGACCTGCTTGCCGAGGGTGGCCAGATAAATGGCCAGGTTGGCACTCAAGAGTGAAGTGCCGACACCTCCCTTGGCCCCAAGAACCGCAATCGTCGTCGGGGGCATCGAGCGCTCTTACCAATCGCGCAGTTTCGGCGCAATGGCGCTCGGGTGCTCAGCGCTCGCCGTCGTCGCGCAGCGGAAAGGGATAGAACGGCGGATGGGTGCTTTCCGCCTCGAGCTCTTCATGCCCCCGAGCCTCACTCTCGACCGGCGGTTCCGTCGGTCGCCACCGGCCGCTGCTGATGGCTCGGCGCTTGCGCTCTGAGGTCTTGATCCGCACCCGTCCGATGGGCGCGCTCATGCGAGGTTGTGTGCTCATGCTCTGCGTTCCTATTCGTACGAATTTAACACTAACGGATGTTTGTGCCGGAGGCACAACTCCAGGCCGGAACCCCGAAGAGACTGTTAGATTCCTTCCGAACGTGGGGTCGGTGGAGGCAGAGGAAGTACTCGAGGGCGTCGTCGAGGACGTGCTCTTTCAGAGCGAGGACGGCCGCTATTCCGTGGTCCGTCTCGCCGCGGATTCCGAGTCGGTGGCCGGCCCGGCCCAAACCGCGGTCGGGGACCTCGGGCAGATCGCCGCCGGTGAACACGTCCGGCTCGTCGGCCGATGGACACAGCACGCGGTCTACGGCCCGCGGTTCCGCGTGCAGTCGTTTACGCCCACGATCCCCGAAACCGAGCAAGGCCTGGTTCGCTACCTCGGTTCCGGACTGATTCCGGGAATCGGCCCGGCGCTTGCGGCCCGCCTGGTCGAGCGCTTCGGGCGGGAGACACTGGACGTGATCGCCACGCAGTCCGCGCGACTCCGCGAGGTGTCGGGAATCGGAAAGCAGCGCGCGGAGTCCATCGCACAGGCCGTGCGCCAGCGACGCGTCGAAGCCGAGACCATGAGCTTTCTACATGCGCTCGGCATGGGCCCCGCGACGGCTCGCGAGATCCTTCGCAAATACGGCGCGGACGCGCCGCGTGTCGTCCGCGACGATCCCTACATCGTGGCCGAACACATCCGAGGGATCGGGTTTCGAACGGCGGACCGCATCGCGGGAGCGCTCGGGATTGCAGGTGACGATTTAAGGCGAGTTCAAGGTGGCGTGCTCCACCTCATAGGCAAAGCGGTCGACGATGGTCATGTCTTCGCAACTCGGGATCAGCTCCGAGATGGACTGCAGCAGCTCGACGTCCCGAACGATGCGCTCGAGGTCGCGCTCGATCGGCTCCGCCAACGGGAGCTGATTTCGCTCGATGGCGAAGCGGTGTACCCCCCCCTTCTGCATCGGGCCGAGGTTCAAGTCGCCGAAGCGCTTGCGGCGTTGGCCACCCGTCCCAAGTCACGGCTCCCCTCGATGACCCATGACCCGACGCTGAGCGACGCCCAGAGGAGCGCGGTCGATTCGTCGCTCGCCACGCACCTGCTCGTGCTCACCGGCGGACCCGGAACAGGTAAGACGACGACGGTTCGGGCGATCGTCGAGGCCCACGCCGCTCTCGACCGGCGAGTCGCACTCTGCGCACCGACGGGGCGGGCTGCAAAGCGGCTGAGCGAGGCGGCAGGTCGTGAAGCTAAAACCATCCATCGACTGCTCGAATGGAACCCCGCGACCGGACACTTCAATCGAAACCTGGGCTCCCCGCTCGAAGAGGACCTCGTCTTGGTCGATGAAGCGTCCATGCTCGACATACGCCTCGCCTCGCAGCTCTTGGCGGCGATTCCGCACACGGCGACACTCGTGCTGGTCGGGGATATCGACCAGCTTCCGCCCGTGGGTCCCGGTCAGCCGCTTCGAGACCTCATCGCCTCGCGCGTGTGCGAGACCGTTCGACTCCACGAGGTGTTTCGGCAGGCGCAGCAAAGCGCCATCGTCCGCGGGGCGCACTCGGTGCTCGAAGGTCAACTGCCAGAGACCACACCCCGAGGGACCAAGGCGGATGGAGATCTCTTTCTCATCGCCGAAAAACAGGCCGACCGAATTCTCGAACGGCTCGTTCAGGCGCTGAAACGGATGTCGGTCGCGTATGGCCTCGACCCTCTTGCCGACGTCCAGGTGATGACGCCGATGCGACGCGGCCCACTCGGCACGCACAACCTGAACGAGGTCCTTCAGAACGCCTTCAACCCCGCGGGGGAAGGGAGCGCGCCAAGCGTCTTTCGACGAGGCGACAAAGTCATGCAGCTCCGAAACGACTACGACAAAGAGGTCTACAACGGAGACCTCGGCGAAGTCGTTCGAATCGAGAGAGGAACCACGCACGTGCGCTTCGATGACCGAGTGGTGCAGTACGGCGCGGACGAGCTCGATGCGATCTCCCTCGCCTACGCATGTACGGTCCACAAGGTACAGGGCAGCGAGTTTCCTGCGGCGGTCATCGTCATGCACAACTCGCACTTCATGCTTCTCAATCGTGCGCTTCTGTACACGGCGCTCACCCGCGCGAAAGAGCTCGTCGTGCTGATCGGCGACCCTGCCGCGATCGGACGCGCTGCACGCAACGCACACAGCTACGCGACCAACTCGAAGCTGCTCGATCGGCTGCGCGCGCTTGTAGGTTAGCCGTCGAACGCCTCGACGACGGCGTCGTGGAACGCGGGTCGGAAAGCCCGAATCGCGGCGTTGTCGTCCGAGACGGCAACTCGGTTCGTCAGCAACACGACGACGAGCTCTCGATCGGGATCGCACCAGAGCGACGTGCCCGTGAAGCCAAGGTGACCAAACGCGCGCGGTCCCATTCGAGAGCCGGCAGAACTGTCGGCCTCGGCCTTTCCGTCCCACCCGAGACGATGGGTGCCCCCCGGCCGTTCCGCAGTCGCGAACTGAATCGCCTCTTCTTCGAGCGCGCCTCGCCGTCCGTGCCACGCCGAGACCCACGCGCACCCGAACGCGCGGACGGCTCTTGCCGTGCCGAACAGGCCGGCGTGCCCCGCCACTCCGCCGAGTGCGAAGCAGTTGTCGTCGTGGACCTCCGCAACGAGGGCACGATTGCGCCACGCGGAAAGGCCGGTCGGCGCACACCGCGCAGGCCACTCCCCGTCGCGATTCGCGGAGCCGAAAAACACTTCGTCGTCGACGCCGAGAGGAGCCGCCATGCGTTCCGACACCAGCGCGTCTAGCGTAGACCCGGTCCCCCGCTCGAGCGCGACTCCGGCGAGGATGTATCCGAGGTCGCTGTAGACCGACGTACCCACCCGCTTCGCTTCCCACCGTGGCAACAGGGCTTCGAGCACCCAGGCGCGGGTTTCTTCGGAGCCGGGTTCGGCCGGGATCTCCTCGTAGAAGGAGTGCCACGCCTCTAGTCCCGAACGGTGCGTCAGGAGCTCTTCCCAGCGGCGCTCCCCGATGGGCTGGCGGGCAGCCTCCGGGACCAGCACGGATACCTTCCCATCGAGATCGAAGCGTCCCGCCTGGTGAAGCGAGATGGCGGTCATGGCCACCCACGGCTTGGTCAGAGACGCGAGGTCGTAGACCGTCGCAGGCTCGACCGCTGATCCTCCGGGCTCGCGGGTCCCCTGCGCGAGGTCGAGCACCGACCAGCCGCCCTGGCCGTGGAACGCAACGCTGACGCTTGCGCCCGGAAAGACGCCGGTTTTACACCCCTCGCGAAGCTTGGCTTCGGCCGCCGCCTCGATTCGCTCCGCCGTTCCGCTCGTCACCCGAGCTGTCTACCCAATGGCTCGGCAATGGTCTACAGGGAGCCCGATGGGCCTGCCCTACCTCACGACGACTCCGCCAATCCACGGAGTGCTGAAGTCGACCCCGGAAGACTTCGAGGTCGAGGAGGTTCCGGCCTATTCGCCAAGCGGGAGCGGCGATCACGTCTTTGCGTGGATCGAGAAGCGCGGGGTCAGCACGAAGGACGCGGTCCGACGGCTCTGCTCGGCGCTCGGCGTCGACTCGAGCGGCGCCGGATGGGCAGGGCTCAAGGACAAGCACGCGGTGACCCGTCAGTGGATCAGTCTTACGGGAACCACGCCGGAGGCGGTGCGGGGCGTGCAGCTCGACGAGGTTCGGGTCCTGGAGGCGGCGGCTCACGGTCACAAGCTCCGCACCGGGCACCTTCGAGCCAACCGGTTTTCGATTCGGATCCGGGAATTCGACGTCGCGCGAATAGACGACGTTCGCAGTTCGTTGAAGCAGATTGAGACTCATGGGCTTCCGAACTTCTACGGGGAACAGCGCTTCGGTCGGGACGGCGACAACGCGGACCGAGCCGCCGAGTGGGTTCGCGGGAACGCCCGAGCGCCGAAGAACCGGTTCCGGCGCAAGCTCGAAATCAGCGCGCTTCAGTCGGAGCTGTTCAATCGCGCCGTTGCGCTTCGGGTCCAAACCTCGACGCTCGGTAAGGTTTCGAAAGGCGACGTCGTGAAGAAGCACGACACGGGCGGTCTTTTCGTCGTCGAAGATTCGGAGGAGGTCCAGGCGCGGGCCGATGCCTGGGAGCTCAGCGCCACCGGTCCGATGTTCGGAGCCAAGATGCGCTCGCCCGAGGGAGAGCCGTTCGAGCGAGAACGAGCGCTCCTCGACGCCGCAGACTTAACCCCTGACCACTTCGCGCGGTGGAAGAGAATCGCCCCCGGATCGCGGCGTCTGGTACGTGTTCCAGTGGCCAATGTCGCGTGTTCCGTGAGCGATCGCACGCTGCAGCTCGATTTCACCCTACCCGCCGGCTCGTACGCCACCATATTGACGCGTGAGATTCTCAAGGGGGATGCACCCGCCGCTGAATCCGGCTATGAGCGCGCTTCCATCCGAGGAACAGAATGATCGACATTCAAGAGAGATTGACTGCTTTTGCCATGCTTGGCGCGACGTGGGTGATGTGGCTGCTCATCATCCTGTCCATCATCGGCGTGGCGATTATCTTCGAGCGCATCTACTACTTCTTCTCGTCCCGCGACGACGTCCGCAAGCTCCAGGAGGACCTCCGGCTCCTGCTTGCGAAGAACGACATTCCAGGCGCTCGAGAGCGACTTGCCCAGTCGAAGTCGTTTCAGGCTCGCATCGTCTACTCCGGCATCGAGGTGGCTTCCGACGGTGCCGACGCCGTCGAGGAGCGACTCGCCGGCGAGACGGCCATTGCCCGCACTCAGATGGAGCGGAACCTCGGCTTCCTCGGCACCGTGGGCAACAACGCCCCGTTCGTCGGGCTGCTCGGTACCGTCATCGGCGTCATCAAGGCGTTCCACGTGCTTGACGAGAGCGCGGGGAAGGTCACCAGCGGTTTGATGACCGAGGTCGGCGAGGCGCTCGTGGCAACCGCCATCGGTCTTCTGGTGGCGCTTCCCGCCGTCGCGTTCTTCAACTTCTTCCAGCGCCTCATCAGGTACCGACTCACCTGGGCCGACGCTCTCGGGCGCGACCTGCTCGCCTACCTCAAGGGCAGCGAACACAGCGAGGCGGAGTAGCCATGGCTGGCGGAGCACGGTCGGGCGACGACGACGACCTGATTACAGACATCAACGTCACGCCGCTGGTCGACGTGATTTTGGTGTTGCTCATCATTCTCATGGTCACGGCCACGGCCATCGTCTCGAAGACGATTCCGATGGAACTGCCAAAGGCGGCGACCGGCGAGCAGACGCCGGCGACGCTTGCGGTGTCGATCGACCAAAAGGGGCAGGTCTTCCTCGATACCATCCCCGTCACGTCGGAAGAGCTTCGCACCAAGGTGCGCGCCGCGCGTGAGACCGACCCCGACGTTCGGGCGATCATCGCAGCCGATGGCCGAATCGCTCACGCCAACGTCGTCACGGTGATCGACATTCTCCGACAGGAGCAGATCACCAAGTTCGCGATCAATGTCCGACCCGAGGAGATTGGACGCTGAGTCACTCTGCTGCCGAAGCCATGTCGACGCCGATCGAGAACCTGCCCTCGTGGGCGCTCGAAACAGGATGGGTCGTCCTGGCAGTCGCGGCTCACGTTGCCGCTCTCGGGGTGATGCCAAGAGTCCCTCAGGGGTCCATGGGGCCGGAGGGATCGGAGCCGGTCATCGTCTCCATCGTGGAAGAGCCCGAGCCCGTTGAGGAAGTGGAAGAGATCGAGGCTACCGAGGCGCCTGAGCCCGCAGAGCCCGAGCGCGTGAAACCACCGCCCAAGCCGAAGACGTTCAAGGCTCCCAAGAACCCGCCGAAGGAGCTCCTCGAGGAACCGCCGGCCGCCGCTCCGGAGACCCCTGTCGCGTTCGACAACATCGTCCTCACCAACGAGGGCGACCAGGATTCTTCCTGGGCGACCGACCCCGGGTCCGGCGAGAGCCGAGAGGGGCCGATTGGGCGTCCCGACGCCGTCGTGACCGGTCGAAGCAAAGACGGCGTTCTTGGAGGCATCGTGGGCGGAACCGGCATCGGGATCGTCGTTGATGTGGGTGACCTGTCGAGGCAGCCAATTCCGCCAGCTTTGAAGGCAAAGCTCGAGCGATTCTATCCCAAGAAGGCCCGCCAAGAGCGCGTCGAGGGTTCGGCGGACGCACGACTTTACATCGGTCCCGATGGGAAGCCCTCGCGCATCCGGATTCTCACCGAGGACCCCCTCGGCCAAGGTTTCGGGGATGCGTGCAAGCGAGCCCTCCAAAACGAAAAGTGGAAGCCCCCGCTCGACAAGGACGGAAAGCCCGTGACGACGCGCGTGACCTTCCGGTGCGGATTCACGATCCGCTACTAGCCGACGCCTGACCCTCTTTTTTGACCGGTCGAGAGGTGCGGCGGTACCCCTCGTTCATGCGCCGCGCGTGGCCCGTCACTCTCGTCTTGTTCGCTGCTTGCTTCGGCGGGGACGAGGAACAGCCCGGCGAGTCTTTCGGGGTGTTCGAAACCTCAGGCCTGATGGTCGAGCAGAGCTGCGGCTCCGCAATTCCGGCGACCGATCCGCTCGACCTCGACTTCGAGATTCGCACCGAACCGGGAGGGCGGGTGTACTGGCAGACCCCGGGAGGGCCGATTTTTGCGGGTGTGAAGTCCGGAGACGAGTACACGTTCACGACGAGTCGCAGTTGGACGGTCATTCAGCCCGATCGGTTTCGGGGTTACGTCGGGTGCTCGGTCACACAGCGCGACACGTTTACCGTGATCCTCGAAGAGGTCGAAGCCGACGAGACCGTCCAAAGCGACGCGACGGAGGACGCGACCGTCATGCCCGCGCTCTACGCGGTGAGCGGCTCGCAGCGAACCGACATCGTCCCGCTGGCGGGAGCGGATTGCACGCCGGCCGTCGTTTCCGCTGGAGGCCCGTTCCTGTCGATGCCGTGTCGGGTCGAATACGTGCTGACCGGTAGCGGCGTGTCGACCGTGCCTCCCGAAGTCGAACCGACCGACGAGTGACGTTTACTCGTTTGCGTTCGGGTCTTCCGGGAAGTCCGAAGGCCGAAGCGCTCCCTTTGGGACACCGCTGGGCGGCGCGGGCGGCGGGGTATTGCCCTGCGCGGCGAACGGCCCGGGGAGCCGCTCGGCGCGGATGATCATTTTCGGCGAGTGCACACCGAAGAAGATGCCTAGCGTTGCCTGGCGTCCGCTGATCTCATCGACCCGAAAGCCGTTGCGTTCGAGCAGCGCGCGAATCTCATGCAGTGCGTAGAGGCGAATCGAGTAGTGCCGATCGTTTTGCTGACCGCTGTGGCTTGCGACGCGGCGTTTGACGCGGAGCCGGGACGACTCGTAGTCGAAGTCGGTCTCCTCCATGCAGACCGCACCATCGACCTCGAACCACACCTGGTTTGGCTGGGAGCCGATCAGGAAGTCGCGATTGACGACGTCGAGTAGCAGCGTGCCGCTGGGTTTGATCGCTTGGTGGAACTGCCGGACGGTCTGCTCGTTCTCTTCTTCGGTGAAGTACCCGAAAGTCGTGCCCCAGCAGAGCAGAGCATCGAACGGCTCCTCGAAAGACATTTCGCGCATGTCGCCTTGAACGAAATCGATGTGGAGGCCGCGGTCTTCCGCCTCCGCGTACGCGCGCGACACCATGGTTTGGGAGATGTCGAGCCCGACCATGTGATAGCCGCGGGCGGCCAGCTCGACGGTCTGCTCTCCAAGCCCGCACCCAACGTCGAGGACTCGCGCCCCCACCGGAATGCGTGCGGCCCGCTCGACGAAATCACACTCGACCGCGACTTCCTTCGGAGTGGTTGCACGCACCGTTCGCAGGTAGGCCTCGCCGAAGAAATGCTCGTACCACGGCCCGTGCTCGTCTTCCTCGACCTCCGGCGCCCCCGATTCCGCCGAGTCCTTCGGCGGCGGCGGCGGCTTCGGGATCGGAATCATCATCTCCGCGGCCTGATCGGGCGGCGGCGCAATGTCGCTCCGCGAGAGGACGTCGGCATCCTCGAGGAAGAGCTCCTCGGGCGGTTCGCTGTACCTCGGCTCGGGCTCGGATTTGGGTTCGGCTGAGGGTCGGGGCTCAGGCGGGGGGTCCGTGAAATGAACGTCGATGTCGGGCTCCGAGAGCTCGCTCGTGTCGACTTCTACCTCTGGAATCGCTGCGTCTTCGTCATCGAGTTCTTCGAGGCCGCCGAGTGGGTCCGGCTCGGTCACGACGATCGGCTCAGTCGGGTCTCGGTCTTGGGTGAACTCGACCGCGGCGGCCAGCGTGGCCTCCGGGTCGAGCTCCACGACGTTCGAAAGGCTCGTCGCGCTGTCTTCGCCATCTTCGGCGATGTCGGGCTCGACCAGCACTGCTGCCGCCTGCACTTCGCGAATCGGCACGCGCAGCGGACGGCGCCTGCGACCTCGAGCCGGGTACTGGCTTGGCTTGCCGGCGGACTCTCCGCTCATTCAGCGCGTCCTCTGGCGATGGCCTCACCCATGCGAACCAACTCACCAGGCTCGGCGACCACCTCGAGCGAGCATTCGGGCGGGGTCATGACGATAGCGGTCGACCCCATGTGGAACACACCAAGCTCTTCCCCGAGGTCTCGGGGGATCGGCGAATCGGAGAAGCTTCGGACGCCGGGCGCATGGCCGCGGTTGGTCTCGAGCGGATCGAAGCTCAAGCCGATTCGTCCTACGCCGATGGCCCCCACCATGATTGTCGTCACCCTCCCGTGAACCGCACTCTCCTGCACAATAGCAAGACGTTCGTTCCTTGCGAAAAGCTGGGGGATATTCTCCGTCCCGATGCGATTGACCGGAAATAAGCTGCCCGGCACGTAGCGGACATACTGCACGTCTCCGCAGGTCGGAGCGTGTACACGGTGGTAGTCGCGCGGGGAAAGGTAGACGATGAAGTAGCGGCCCCCCTCATACGCCTTGGCGTCGTCGGGGTCGCCAAGGAGCGAGGCGGCGGTGTACGGCTGCCCTTTCACCGTCAGCCCGCCTTCTGCGGTAATGGGTCCGAGGTCCTCCATCTTGCCGTCTGCGGGAGACACCAAGGCGGTCGGGTCCGGGTCGACCGGCCTCGCTCCCGCTCGAAGCCGGCGGGTGAAGAAGTCGTCGAAGGTGCGAAATCCCGCCTCCGGCATGTCGACTTCGCTCAGATCGACGTCATAGGCTTTGACGAACGCGCGGACCGCAGCCTCGACGATGGGCTGAGGCGCCTGCGCGGACGTAAGCCAGCCCAAGGCCCGGCTCAGCCCCTTTCGCGGCAGGACCCGGATCGTCTGCGCGGCCAGTCGTGAAGCACTCATCCCCATTTGGTGCAGTCCACGAAGGGTATCTGAGCGCGGAACAACACGTCAATTCCGGGCGGAACACGCAAGAACGCCCCGCCGGACTCTCGGCCCAGCGAGGCGCTCGCAACCCCGGAAACGGTACTAAACGGCCGCTTCGCCGCGTTCACCGGTACGAATACGCACCGACTCTTCGATACCGGAGACGAAGATCTTTCCGTCGCCGATTCGACCGGTCTTTGCAGCGTTCTCCACCGCTTCGATCACCTGCGTGACCAGCGAATCCGGAACAATGATCTCGACCTTCACCTTCGGGACGAAGTCGACCACGTACGCGGATCCCCGATAGACCTCTCGCTTACCACCCGTGCGACCGAACCCTTTGACCTCGGTCACGGTCATGCCTTTGATACCAACCTCGTTGAGGGCGTCCTTCACCTCATCGAGCTTGAAAGGCTTAATAATGGCTTCCACCTTCTTCATGGGACCTCCGAAACTTCAAGCAGCCCAACGAGAACCGCCGATGCGGATTGATGTAGCCCTCGATTATTTCGGGATTGTTTCGTCACAGTAAATACGAAGGCGGCGAGACAATTACCGACCGCACAGTAGGCTAGCGGATCCATGGCGTCCTTACTGACCACGGTTCGAGACTTGGAGCGGCTTCGGCAAATCGCCGGGGTACTCGCAGTCCACGGTTTTGGAGAGGTGGTCGACCGGACGGGGCTCTCGAGCCTGATCCCCGGTCGCAAGACGACCGACGCAGGGCGCATGGCGGCGGGCGTGCGGCTCCGAAAGGTCCTCGAAGACTTGGGGCCGTCCTTCATCAAGCTCGGCCAAATCATCAGCACGCGACCGGACCTCATCCCGGAAGACGTTCTCGTCGAGCTGAAGCGACTCCAGGACGACGTACCGCCGGTCCCGTTCGATGCGATTCGAGAGCAGGTCGAACGCGAGCTCGGGTGCGAGCTCTCCGACGTCTACGCGTGGGTCGAGGAGGTCCCGCTGGCCAGCGCCTCGATCGCGCAGGTGCACCGGGCGCGACTTCGCGAGGGCGAACGAGAGGTCGACGTCGTGGTGAAGGTGCAGCGACCGGGGGTCGAGAAGGTGATGGCCCGGGACGTCGACCTCCTCTACTGGCTCGCGAAGGCGATGATGAGGTCGATGCCCGAGGCGCACCTCTATCGACCGGTCAGCCTGGTCGAGGAGTTCGACCGTTCGGTTTCCGCGGAGCTCGACTTCTCGTTGGAGGCCGACAATCACGAACGCTTCGCGTCGAACTTTCGGGGCAGCTCGCATGCAAAGTTTCCGAAGGTCTACCGAAGTGCGAGCGCGCGCCGCGTGCTGACTCTCGAGTATCTCGAAGGCAGCAAGGTGTACGAGGCGGAGCGATCAGGCACCAGCGGCGAGCTCATCGCGAAACGTTCGATCGGCATCATGATCCAGCAGGTGTTCGAGGACGGGTTCTTCCACGCCGACCCTCACCCCGGGAACATCATCATCCTCGGCACCGCTGACGACCCGGTGATTGGGATGATCGACGTCGGGATGGTTGGGCGGCTCTCACCCAAGATGCGCGACCGCGTGGTCGACCTGTTGCTGGCGGCCGTGCGCGAAGACTACCGGGGCATCGCCGATGCGCTCTACTCGATCGGGCATCCCACGCAGAAGATCGACCGAGAGGCCTACGAGGCTGAGGTCGCGGCTCTGTCGCAGCGTTACCTCGGCAAGCGACTCAAAGAGATTCAGTTCGGGCACCTTCTTCGCGATCTCGTGATGGGCTCACGGAAGTACGGTGTCGAAGCGCCCACCGAGCTGCTGATGCTCGGCAAGAGCCTGATGACCGTCGAAGGGGTGGGAAAGGAAATCTATCCGGAGCTCGATTTGCTCGAGGAGGTGAAGCCGTACTTCGCTCGACTGATGCAGCAGCGCTACTCCCCGGAGCGAATCACCGAAGACGCCTACCGTGGGCTGAGGCGACTCGGGTCCGCGGCCACCGAGGTTCCGCTTCATGTCGAGGAAATCCTAGAAGACCTTCGCAAAGGCGCCTTCAGCATTCGGACCCATCAGACTCAGCTCGAAGGCGCGGCCGATCGACTTGGGCGTCGGACCTTCAGCGGATTGGTGGTGGGCGCATCGATCATCGGCGGCTCGATCCTCCTCGCTGCGGGGAGCCACTGGCTCGGCGGCGCCGCCCTTGCGGCGGGCGGCGCGTACGCGCTCCTTCACATGGCCCGGGTCTGGCTCATGGGACCTCCCGACCCGTAGCCGGACCATTCGTCTGACGAGGTGGACGCGGCACGAGGGTTCAACCGCGAATGGCACGGCCAAGCGCGAGTCCGAGCGCACCGCCGATCAGGCAGGCCACTACGGTGCCCCCCATGTACAGCGCTGCGCGCCCGTAGGCCCCGTTTTGCAGGAGGCCGAGGCTCTCCAGATTGAACGCGGAGTACGTCGTGAACCCGCCCATCACGCCGGTGCCGAGCAGGACACGAACGTCCGCGCCGAACATCGTACGCCCCTCGCCCAGCACGAACACCATCCCAAGTCCGAGAGACCCGACCACATTGACGGTGAACGTCGCCCAAGGAAATCCCTCGCCGACCGCGGCCGCACCGAGCAGGTGCGAGACCCAATACCGCAGCGCCGATCCCGCCGCTCCGCCAATCGCCACCCAGATGAAGCTCACCGTCGCGTTGTAAGCGAGGAGTCGCGGCCGGCGCAAGGGATGGAGGTTGCGGTTACGGCGCCGACACCATCCACCGTGCTAGGGTCCGCGCGTGATCAGCGAGGACTTCGCTTTCTTCGGTTTCGACCAAACCACGTGGGATCGACTCGTATCCCTCGTGACCTTGGAGCGCGATGGCGAAGGGGTGGTTGTCGTCGTCGTCAATCGCTTTGGAATCACCGTCGCCTGCTTTCACACCGCACGGGGAATGCTCGACCCCAAGCTCCTGCCGGCGCCGGGCGACCTCGAGGGCCTCTGCGAGGTCACGGGCTCGAAAGCGTGCATCGTGATGCGCGAGCAGGCGATGAAAGAGGTGGCCGACTATCTCGCCGAGCCCCTCGATGCCGACGAGGAATACGATGCGCGCGTCCTGCGATTCGCGCGGGTCGTCCGCGAGCTCGGCAACGGAAACTGGCTCCGCGTGTGGCCGAATCCGTTCCCGAACCTCGTTCTCGCCGCGGCCCCAGCGGCCAAATCCGCCACCGACATCCTCCTGCCCGACGGCCACACGGTCGTCGTCTGCGTGTTTGACGAGGGCGAAGTGTGGACCGGCGCCGCCCTCCGGCGCAGCGGCGGCAAGCTCGACGCCCTCGTCGGGCCCGTCGCCATCGCCGACTGGGCGGGCCCCCTCGGTGGCGCCTGGGAACGCGACCAGCGCGTCGTCGCACGCGCCATCGAGCGAGAGCTCGGCCCCGTGCATCTGGGCGTCTACATGGACCGCTCCACCGCGGAGGACGTCTTCCACCCGCAAAATCCCGGCGGCTGGGCCGTCGCCCACGCAGCCCGCGACCTGATCGCAAACCCCCTGCCCCCCTACCTCGCCGCCGGCTTCGGCATCGACATGCTGCGCGGAACGGCAAGCGCCGCCGCAAACATCCTCGAGGGCATCGAGCCCGAGGAGCTCGCGACCATCGCAAAAGGATTCTGGCGCGGTCTCACCGACGGCCGCGGCCTCCAAGGCCTCCTCGACCTCCTCCCGATCATCGGCCCCGACGCCTTCGCCCGCGACAGCGTCACCGCTGATACCGCGCCCCAGAAGGCTGTCATCCGCGATACCTCGGCCCCCGACACGGTCACTCCCGGGGCGGCCACCCCCGACACCGACGACCCCTCCGAGCCCTAGCCCAACGCTCGTGTCACGGGCTTGGCGAACGCGTGCCTTGGAGCGCTTGGGCCGACCATTGCGCGATTTACGGGAAAAACAACAGGCCGCGCGGTGGGTCAAAAACCCAGCGTTTTTCGCGAATCACGCGGTTCGATCTGCAACTGCTTGGGATCGCGAAGGTTTTGGATACCCCGCGTGTCCCTTGTGCATTCTTTGACAGATCATCCGACACTAGGTACCTTTATCCTACCTGCTAAACCTTACAGGGAACGTTTGTGCAGGGGAGGATGGTGAAAAATGCGAGCGGGGGAAAGCATGCAGAAGCTGACGGCGCGTCAAAAGGCGGTTCTCGAGTACATCTCGGACTCGATTCACGCAAGGGGGTATCCACCCACCCTGCGCGAAATCGGGAACCATCTCGGGATTCGCAGCACCAACGGGGTCAACGACCATCTACGCGCGCTCGAGCGCAAGGGCTACCTCACCCGTGAGGACATGAAGTCGCGCACGCTGCGTCTCATGAAGACGCCGGACGGCAAGCCAAGCAGCCGGCCGCCGGCCGCCAACGACAACCTGATCGAGATTCCCATCATCGGTCGCGTCGCCGCGGGCGCGCTCAGCGAGGCGATCGAGCAGCCCGAGGACACCGTCCACATCGACCGGATGCTCATCGGCGGCCAGCAGGACGTGTTCGGGCTCCGTATCAGCGGTGAGTCCATGATCGAGGCCGGCATCTACGACGGCGACTTCGTCTTCGTCCGCAAGCAGCTGAACGCGAATCGCGGCGAGGTCATCATCGCGCTCGTGGGGGACGAGGCGACCTGCAAGTACTACTACCCGGAGCGCGAGCACGTGCGTCTTCAGCCGGCCAACAAAGACATGGCCCCGATTCTGATTCCGAAAAACGACTGGCGAAGCACCCAGATCCTCGGCGTCGTCGTCGGCGTCTACCGTCGACTTCACTGAGTCCAAGCGACACCTCTGCCTGGGCCCCCGCCCGGGCAAGATCGGCCCCTCGAAGCACATGTTTCGAGGGGCTTTGTCTTGTATGGTGCCCCGAATGAATGACCGCGTGCTGATGGGTCCCGGCCCTTCCGACGTACCGAAAGAAGTCCTCGAGGCGCTCGCGCGGCCGACCATCGGCCATCTCGATCCCGAGTTTCTTCGCATTCTCGACGAGACGCAGTCGATGCTCCGGCAGGTCTACGGCACCGACAACCCGCTCACGCTTCCCATCTCCGCAACGGGTTCGGCCGGCATGGAGACCTGCTTCGTCAATCTCGTCGAGCCCGGCGACCATGTCTTGATTTGCCGGCACGGTGTGTTCGGCGGACGTATGGCCGAGGTCGCACGTCGGTGCGGCGCCGAGGTCACGTTGGTCGAGGCTCCGTGGGGACACGCTCTCGACCCAGACGAAGTCGCACGCGTCGCAAAAGCGCGCCCCTTCAAGATCCTCGCCCTCGTCCACGCGGAAACGTCCACCGGCGTCCTTCAAGACTTGACCCCGTTTCGCGCCATCGCGGACTCGTGCGGCGCATTGCTCCTCGTCGACGCGGTGACTTCGCTCGCCGGCGTCCCCGTCGACGTCGACCGCCACGGCATCGACGCCGTGTACTCGGGAACGCAGAAGTGTTTGTCCTGTCCTCCGGGGCTGTCTCCGATTTCCTTGTCCCCGCGTGCAGCGGACGTGCTCGCGAGGCGAACGACGCCCGTGCAGAGCTGGTACTTCGACCTCCGACTGATCGGCCAGTACTTCGGGGGCAGTCGCGTCTACCATCACACCGCTCCGGTCAATATGGTGTTCGCCCTTCACCGCGCTCTCGAGCTCGTCCTCGAGGAGGGGCTCGAAGTCCGATACGCGCGCCATCGCGAGCAGGCCGCGTCGCTCTACGAAGGTCTCGACTCGCTCGGTCTCGAGCTCGTCGTCGCCCCAGACGACCGCCTCCCACCGCTTACCCTCGTTCGAATCCCGGACGGAGTCGACGACGCCCACGTTCGCCGAATTCTCCTCGAGCGACATGGCCTCGAGATTGGCGGCGGCCTCGGCGACTTCAAGGGACGCGCTTGGCGAATCGGCCTCATGGGCGCCTCGGCGACGCCACGCCACGTCGAGCTCTGCGTGTCCGCCCTCCGCGAAGCGCTCGGCGAAACACAGGCGGCTCGGATGTGATACGGTCCCCAACCGATGGTGACCGCGCTTCCTCAGGTTTTCGGGGCATACGAGCTGCTCGAACGGCTCGGCATCGGCGGGATGGCCGAGACGTTCGTCGCCGTACGTCGGGGACCGGGCGCCCTCGAGCAGCAGGTCTGCTTGAAGCGCATCCTTCCGACGCTCGAGTCCGATCCGGAGTTCGTGCGGATGTTCCTCAGAGAGGCGCGAGTCTCGGCGTTGCTTCACCACCCGCACATCGCGCGGGTACTCGACTTCGGCAAAGCGGACGACACTCACTTCCTCACGCTGGAGCTCATCGAGGGGACCGACCTTCGTGGGGTTCTTCGCTACCTTCGTCGCCGCGCCGAACCTCTCGACATCGGGCTCGTGCTTCACCTCGCTCATTCGCTCGGGCGTGCGCTCGAGTTTGCACATGCAGCCGACGTCGATGGCGCCACTACCGGCATCGTGCATCGCGACGTCTCGCCGTCCAATGTCCTGCTCAGCTTTGCCGGGGAGGTGAAGCTCGCCGACTTCGGCATCGCGAAAGCGATGAACCACCCGAGCAGCGTTCAGAGCCAAGCCCTCAAAGGAAAGGTGCCGTACATGGCGCCGGAGTATGCGTTCGGACGTCACTGCAGCGCGCGCTCCGATCTCTTTTCGCTCGGCGTGGTACTCTACCAGTCCCTTGCCGGCTTCCGGCCGTTCGACGGCGGCAACGACCTGCAGACGCTCGAGCAGGCTCGGCTCGGCCAACGAGAGCCGTTGTCGGCGGTCGCGTCCCACGCACCGACGGCACTCATCGAGATCGTGGACGAGCTCCTCGCTCCTGACCCCGAGAATCGACTGCGGAGCGCCACGGCGCTTCTCGACAGACTCGAGCGCCTCGCGCCCCCGCCGCTCGCACAGCGGGAGTTAGGGACGCTCGTGGGGACCGTGTGCGGCGACGCGATGGACGCGACGCTCCCCGGTCTCGTGGCAACGCGGACCGCGCCTACTCGGCGTCCTCCGAGACGCCTTCCCTCTCGGCGCTAGAGTCGCCGTACGTGTTCTGCGCCTGCTCCTCGAGGAGCCCGAGGCCAATGGCCATCGCCTTGCGAACGCGTTCGAGCAAAGCGTCGTCTTTGGCCATCTTCTCGACGGCCATGGCGAGCTTCGATTCCAGCTGCGCCTTGTGTGTCTCGAGCGCGCTGACCCGACCTTCGAGGTCCTTCTTGCTGCCTTCGAGCGACGCCACGCGAGCCTGGCTGGACTCGAGCTCGTCTTGCAGCCCGTCCCGCGCTTCCTTGGTTTCGGAAAGCTCGGACGACAGGCGGTCCCGCATCCCCAGCGTCTCTTCGAGCTCCGACTTGGTCGATGCGAGCGTCTCTTCGGTTTGCTTGAGCTTGCCTTCGAGCTCCTCGGCGCGTTCCTCGTTGAGCTGTTCGCGTTCGCGCGCACCCGAAAGCTCGGTTTCGGTGTCCGCGAGCTTGCGACCGAGTGTGGCGAGCTGCTTGGAGTGCTCCTTCTCGGCAGCCTCGAGCTCCGATGCCTTTTCCGCTTGAAGTGCCGACTCGCGCTCCGCCATCGTGCTCTGCCACTCGGACTCGGCGGCTGCCAGCTTGTTGGACGCGTCGGTTTCGAGCTCTTCGCGAAGTGCTGCAAGGGCGCCCTGCTTCGACGCCTCCGCCTCCGCCGCTGCCTGAGACAACGCCGCTGCCTGCGCGTCTGCGAGCTCGGAGCGTAGCGCTGCAAGTGCGGTGTCCTTCTCGCTTGCCGCGGCGTGAAGCGCCGCTTCCTGATCTTCCTGGGCCTTGGCGAGCGCAGCGGCCGACTCGGCTTTCAACAAGTCGAGCGCCTCTTCCGATGCGACGCGAGCCTTCGCCAGCTCTGCGTCATGCGAGTTCTTCAAGCCCTCGATGTCGGCGGCTCGACCCTCACGTTCGCTGCTGAGCTCAGCCTCGAGTCCCTCGGCTTTGGCCTTTTCACGCTCGAACCGTCCCTTGACGTCTTCGTAGCGCTTGTTCGCGCTTTCCTTGTCTTCGGTGAGACTCGCAATCGCCTCCTGCGCCTTCCCTAGCGAGCGTTCGAGGCCAGCGGTCTTTTCGTGGAAGTCCGCGCGAGCCCGCTCGAGTTCGATGGTCTGGTCGCGCAGCTCGAGGATCTCCTTGTCGCGCGTTCCAACTTCGTCGCGCAGCTCGAGGATTTCCTTGTCCTTCTTGTTCATTGCCTCGCGCAGGTCGAGGAACTGGCGACTCGATACGCCCCCAGACGACTCGGCGAGCTTTGCTTTGAGCTCGGAGATTTCGGAGCGAAGACGTGCGGCCGCGACCTCCGCGGTGCCAGGAGCCTCGGAGAACTTTGCAGGGCGGTCCGAAGGCGGCGCCGACGGCGGTACCGATGCGGCCGCTTCTTCCACCGGCGGCGCGTCGGAGACCATGATCACGTCGTCCAGCTCGACGTCCTCGAACTCCTCCGTATCTGCGGCTTTCGGCTCGGGCTCCGCTTCCGCGGGCGCTTCCGCGGCGGCCTCTGCCTTCTCGCCTTCGTCCATCAGCAGCGCGTCGAACGCACTCTCCGCAAACTCGTCGATCTCGTTATCGATCTCCGGCGGCTCCCCCATCTTCGTAGGCACATCGCTCGACATCTCGTCATCCGACATTGGCAATCCCCTCGTGTTCCCTTGCTCAGATTACCAGTGATCCCAAATTTCCATCGAAATCCCAGTCAATCCGCCCCCTGATCGCGTGCAAAGTTCTGCCCGCGCTAGAATAGAATACTGCGCATCAGGCAGCCCTGTCAACGGTCGGAACCCGGGAAAACCAGGGTCTCGGGCGCTAGTAGGCGACGCGAGCGTTGGCCGCGAGCTGGAAGAGCATCGGGCGATCGAGGTCCCCGAAAAACGCGTAGTTCACGCCCCCGTGGCGGCGGATCGTCACCACGTGGCCACCGACGTCGTGGTAGTAGAGCTCGCGCCCGCCCACCTTGGTGCGCTGCGCGCTCTCGACGAGCTCTGGCGACTGGAAAACAAGCAGCGTGACCCTTCGGCCCCCGTGATTGTAGTAGAGCGCGGCCGCGGGCCTCGTCCCGACCTTGATGTAACGGGCGCCCACGAGCTTCACGCTCGGCTCTTCAAATCGAGCCGGCTTCACGGGAAACGGGGTCTTGCCTTGGAAGTAGCGAGAGACGTCTTGAGGTCCTTCCGCACGGACGTCGGACGGAAGACCCTGCGCGTGAAGGTCCACGACGTCTTGAAGCATGCCCGCGCCCCGGTACTCCGAGCCCTCGGGAAGTCCAACCACGCCACCGACGATCAGAATGGCGGCCGCGGCCGCCGCGATCAGTCCAGACTGACGCCAACGCATCGGCCGTACGTGGAGCACGGAAGCGTCCGAACGCGTCTCGTCGACTTCATCGAGCCGGTGAAGTGCCCTCGCCCACAGCTGGTCCGGCGCCTTGACCGTTCCGAGCGCCTCGCGTGTTTGGTCGCGGAACGAACGCTCGAATGAAAGCGTCTCTTGGCATCCCGCGCATACGTCGAGGTGACGCTCGAACTCGATTTGAGTGGCGGGGTCGAGCTCCCCGTCGACGAACGCACCCAAGTGTTGGCGTACGAGCTTGCACGTCATGACTTGGCCGCCTTTCGCGAACGAAACGCCTCGAGCGAAATCGGATCGTCGGCGTCTTCGTCGTCCTGCTCGATGATGCCAAGTTGGATGGCCTGCCGTTGAAGCGCGACCTGCAGCTGCTTGCGAGCACGATGAAGGCGCGACATCACGGTGCCGATGGGGCATCCCATGACCTCGGCGATCTCTTTGTAGGAAAGCTCCTCCACGTCCGCGAGCAGTACCATGGCCCGCGCTTCCTCACTCAGCGTTTCAAAGGCCTCGTTGATCTCTTTGGCGATGAGCTTTCGATGCGCGGAGCCAACCGGGTCTGTCAGTCCCCGCATCGTCGCTCGACTCATCACCCCTTCACCCACGGGAGTGGCCATCGGTCCGTCGAAGACCTGCCGCTCGCGCGTGGACCTGCGGTATCGGTTGACGAACGTGTTCATCTGGATGCGCAGAAGCCATGCCTTGAAGTTCGTGCCGGCCTCGAACCGGTCGAAGAAACGGTACGCGCGAACCAAGGTGTCTTGCACCAGGTCCTCCGCGTCGCACTCTGAACGAGTCAGGCGGAGCGCGGTCGAATACAGCGCGTCGAGATGAGGGCGGGCCTCTTCTTCGAAGAGCTGACGCTCGGAATCGACTCGCTTGGATGTTCTGGCCATCGTCGCCCTAAGAACACGGGGGCGTAGACATTATTCCACCTTTTCTGGGGGGTCGCCTTTCGAGCCAGATTGGCGGAGTTTGGCCTCCAATTCCTCGATGCGCGCCTGCAGGCGGAGGACCTCGGCCTGGAGCGACTTCACCCTATTGGATGCCGTCTCGAGCACTCCCCGAACGCGGTCGTCGGCAGCGCTGTACACCTCGGCACCGAGCTCTTCTGCGCGACCCACCAGCTTCGCGACCCGACCTTCCTTGATGTGGCTCACGAGCTTCTCGCGGCCCTCTTGGATGAACCCTCGAAGACTTTGCACCGACCAGGCCGTGGCGTTCCCGCTCTTCTGCTCTTCGTAGATGATCTGCGCGAGCGTCACCTTGGTCAGGTCTTTCTTCGACCGATTGTCGAGCACCTTGACGTCCTCGCCGTTTCGAACGAGCTCGGCGATGCGATCGAGCGTGACGTACCGGCTGTCCCTCGTGTCGTAGAGCTTGCGGTTCGCGTAGCGCTTGATGACGCGCGCTTCTGCTGCATCGGCCATGGGGACGGGAGGCTAGCCCGGCGACGCATCGCGTCAAGGTGGCGCGATCGCGTGCGCTCACTAGGTTGGAGGAGACAGGTCGTTTCGGGGACATGGACGCAGAAGCAGCCAAGGCACTGATCGCGCGATGGGCGCAGGTCGAGGAGCTCGAGATGCGCGTGGGCCTCGTGTGTGAACGGCTCGAGACGATGCCGAACGACGATGCGCTCCGCCTGCTCGACGAGGCCTACACGAGTAGCGCACGTGGAAACCCGGAAGCACAGCTCGTGTTCCTCGCGGTGGGATGGGCACTGTCCGACCCTCGTATCTATCCGCGGCGCGTCTTGCTCGCGGCCGCGGCCCGCGCCGTCGACCTACACCACGTCGCAGACTTCATGGCTCCACTTTCGCCTCCCGAGGAGGATGAGCAGCCTCAGCGTCGCATCCCAGACTTCGGGCGTGGCCGGCCTCTGACGCTCGGAGAACGAAAGTCGCTTGCTCGGACGCATGACCGTACGCTCATCCAACGAGTGGTGCGCGACCCGCACCCCGACGTGATTCGGATCCTACTCGACAACCCTTCCCTCACCGAACCCGACGTCGTTCGGATCTGCGCCTCGCGCCCCTGTCACCCGCAGGTGCTGCAGACGGTTTACGAACACCGTCGCTGGGTCGTGCGGTATCGCCCGCGGAATGCCATCGTCCGAAACCCGAACACGCCACTCGACACGGCACTGCTGCTCGCTCCTCTCTTGCGTCCAACCGAGCTTCGTGAGGCTGCAACGTCATCGGAGCTCGCCGCGCCTCTGCGACTCAGCTGTCGGGCGCTTCTCGAACGCAGACGCAGGCCGTCGGAACCGAGCCTTTGACGAGCTACTTCGTCTCGACCTTGTTGACGACTTCAGCGTCTTCGACCCTCGACGCGGACTGATTCGGAACCTGCTTGTCCGTTGGCGTCACGTCGATGTCGTCGTCGGTGTTCAAACCGCGCTTTAGGTTTCGGATCGCCTTACCGAGGCCCTCACCGATTTGAGGCAGCCGTCCGGCGCCGAAAATCAGCATGACGATCAGAAAAACGATGACTAGCTCGCCGAATCCTAGATTGGGCACGGTATCCCCTCCGTTTCGACCACGGTACGCTCCCAGGCACCGCTCCGCAAGTCCTGGGCTGTGGTATGGAGACCGGGCGATGGAGCACTACACCAGGCTAGACCCTGCGAATATTCAGGGATTGGTGTTCGATATCGACGACACCGTCACGCGAAACGGCGTGCTCGAGCCAGGTGCGTACGCGGCGATGCACCAGTTGGCCAATGCCGGTCTCGAGCTCATTGCCGTGACGGGCCGACCTCTTGGCTGGGCCGACCTGATCGCCCGGCTTTGGCCGGTCCGTCTGGCGATTGGGGAGAACGGAGCCGGCTGGTCCTGGGTCGATGGCGAAACCTTCCGCGAGGGATATTTCAGCAGTGAGTCCGAACGCGAGAGGTACCACGCCCTCTTCCAGGACATCGAGCGATCCGTCGCCGAGGCCATGCCGCACGTCGTCGTCACGAGCGACCAGCGCGCACGTCGATGTGACCTCGCGTTTGACGTTGGTGAGTCGGTCAAGCTTCCGCGTGAAGACATCGAGAAGCTCGTCGCGATCATCGAGTCGCATGGCGCGGCGGGCTCCGTCTCGACCGTCCATGCCCATGCGGTGCCGGGTCCTTGGAACAAGGCCACCGGTACGGCTGCGGCGCTCGCAGACGTTCTCGGAGTCGAGCTCGATGACGAGCGCGAGCGGTGGGTATTCGTCGGCGACAGTGGCAATGACGCTGCCGCTTTCGAATACTTCGGAAACAGCGTTGGAGTCGCGAACGTGCGCGATCAGCTGCACCGGCTATCGTCACCGCCTCGCTACGTGACCGACTCTGACCGAGGGCGTGGCTTCGCCGAGCTGGCGCAACATCTGCTGAGTGGCCGTGGCTAAGGCACGAACCAGACGAAAGGCGACACACGCGACCGTCGGTTCGGAAGCGCACTACGAGGACGGTCGCTACTACGATCAGGCCTACCGTCGACGCCGTCACGACGTCCGGTTCTACGTTGACCTCGCAAAGCGCGCCGGTGGTCCGGTCCTCGAGCTTGGCTCGGGTACGGGTCGCGTCGCCTTTGCAATCGCACGGGAAGGCATCGATGTCGTAGGCGTTGAATCGATGCAGCCGATGTTGGACAGGGCGACCGAGCGGCTCGATAGATTGCCGGCACGAACTCAACGACACGTCGAGCTCCGTGTCGGAACCCTCGAACGGCTTCGACTCCGCCGCCGCTTTCCGCTCGTGATTGCACCCTTCAACGTGTGGATGCATCTCTACACCCGTGAACAGGTCGAGCGCGGGCTCGCAACCGTTCGTCACCACCTCACGCCGCGTGGCCGATTCGTCTTCGATGTACTTCTGCCCGATCCGGCATGTATGGCGCGGGACCCTTCACGCCGATACCGTGGCGGCAACGTCCCTCACCCGCGCGACGGAGAGTCGTATCGGTATAGCGAGTACTTTCGCTACGAGCCGACCAGCCAAATCGAGACGACGATCATGGATTTCGAGCACCCGAAAGACCAGCACAAGTCCTTCTGCACGCCGCTCACGCAACGCCAGTTCTTTCCCGCAGAGCTCGAGGCGCTGCTTCACTACAACGGCTTCTCGGTGGAGTCGCACACTGGGGACTTCACCGGCGAACCGATCACGCCGGCCACGGAGTCTCAGGTCGTCGTCGCAAAGCTTCGTTCGGGTTACTCGCGAAGAAGCACGTCGCAGTAGTACTTGACGCGCTTCACGAGCTTGCCGTGAGGACGGGTGTGGATGTCCTTCTTCAGCGCGAGCATGATGCGACGTTGAAGGGTGTAGTTGTTGCGAGGCGGTTTGGGTGGAGGCCCCTCCCCGACGGCTTCGAGCGGTGCCCAGAGCGCCTCGGCCGGCCACTGCCATGCCGCCAGGTCGGGTCCGTCGAGCCGCGCGATCATCGACTCGGCGAGTGCGCGTTTCGATTCGTCGTGAGCAAGCTCCTGCGCCCACTTGTCGACGCTCACCGTCACCGGTCGCCCCTCTTGGTTGACGGTGATCGGATCGCCCATGCCCTTCTTCATGCCGCCCGCGGCACCGTAGTCGACAGCGCTCGGGTCGTGCTCGATCCCGAGGAAGGCAAAGATGCGCTCGAGCTGTCGCTCTGGCTCCATGACGACGTCCTCGTACGCAACGTGAAGCAGCGGCACGGGTCGTTCGCGAATGAACGTTGCCATGGCCGGGACGTACCGCTCCAGGATCGGATTGAACGCGTGCGCGGCCTCCCAGTCGCCGTTGAAGAAGCTGTTTGCGTACGAGCTGAACACCGCGAGCGGATGGCGGGTCAGCACGACGTACTTCGCGTCCGGATAGAGCCTCTGCAAGAACGGAAGGACGAGTGCGTTCGCGGGCGTCTTGTCGAGAAAGAGGCTACTGCTGCTCGTGGAGAGCATGCGACCGTACATCGTGTCGGTGTACGCCCGTAGCGCGTCGAGGTAGTCCTGCTGTTTGTTGGGGAGGTCGTCGATGAACGCCTTGATCGCTTCCGCAGCGTTGATGTGGTCGTAGGGCGCTTTGTCGACGTTTCCATACACGCCGAGGTGTGCGATCGGGCTGATGAGGTGAGGTTCGGGATGCGTGAAAACCTCCGAGTGTGCCCCCATCATGCGTTGAAGGAGGGTCGACCCCGCGCGTGGGGGCGAGATCACGAACACCAACGACATGGCCCTACGACGACCCGATCACTGCGCTGCGAGCTGGCGAAGCACGTACTGAAGGATACCGCCGTTCAGGTAGTACTCGACCTCTTGCGGCGTATCGAGTCTCGCCTTCACCTCGAACGACGTGCCTGTGTCGGTGGTGACGGAGAGCTTCTTGCCGGGCTCGAGGCCGTCCGAGATACCCTTGATGTCGTAGGTTTCTTCGCCCGTAAGACCGAGCGCTTCGCGGCCCGCCCCGGGTGCGAACTCGAGCGGAAGCACGCCCATGCCAATCAGGTTCGAACGGTGAATACGTTCGTAGCTCTCGGCGATGACCGCGCGGACGCCGAGGAGCAGCGTACCCTTGGCTGCCCAGTCGCGCGAAGACCCCGTGCCGTACTCCTTGCCGGCAATGACGATCAGCGGAGTGCCGTCAGCCTGGTACTTCATCGACGCATCGAAAATACTCATCTGTTCGTTCGTCGGGAGATAGCGACTGACGCCGCCCTCGGTGCCGGGCGCGAGCAGGTTCCGAAGACGAATGTTGGCGAACGTGCCGCGCATCATGACCTCGTGATTGCCTCGACGGCTGCCGTAGCTGTTGAAGTCGCGGGGGGATACGCCGTGTTCTTGGAGATACTTTGCGGCGGGGCTGTCCAGCGCGATGGCACCTGCCGGCGAGATGTGGTCGGTGGTCACCGAGTCGCCGAGAAGGCAGAGTACGCGGGCGCCTGAAACGTCGGTCGGCGGCGCGGGCGTGCCGGCCTCCACCCCTTCGAAGAACGGAGGCTGACGCACATAGGTGGAGTTGGGGTCCCACTGGTAGCGGTCGGTCTCCTCGAAGCTCACTTCGCGCCACTGTGGCGGTCCCTCGAGGACGACGGCGTAGCGTTCGACGAACTGGTCTCGCTTGACCGAGCGCCGCAGCGTCTCCGTGATCTCATCGTGCGACGGCCAAATGTCGCGGAGGTAGACATCGCTTCCGTCGGCGCCTTGTCCGATGGGCTCGCTCTCGAAGTCGATGTCCATCGTGCCGGCGAGCGCGTAAGCGACCACGAGCGGAGGAGACGCGAGGTAGTTCGCGCGGGTCAGCGGATTGACGCGGCCCTCGAAGTTACGGTTGCCGCTGAGCGCGGAGGTGACGACGAGATCGTTCGCCTTCACGGCTTCCGCGATCTCAGGATCCAGCGGCCCCGAGTTGCCGATGCATGTGGTGCATCCGTAGCCGACGAGGTTGAAGCGCATCGCGTTGAGGTCTTCCATCAGGCCGGATGCCTCGAGGTACTCGGTGACGACCTGCGATCCAGGAGCAAGGCTGGTCTTGACCCAAGGCTTGGTTTGCAGCCCCTTGTCGCGCGCCTTCTTGGCGACGAGTCCCGCGGCGAGCATGACCGAAGGGTTCGACGTGTTGGTGCAGCTCGTGATCGCTGCGATGACGATGGCGCCGTTTTGGACCGGGAAGGTCTCGTCGCCTCGTGTTACCTCGACCGACTTGTCGGCGGGCGCGTCGAACGCTTCGAGCACGTGATGCCAAGCCCGTTTCGACTCGGTGAGGGGGATGCGGTCCTGCGGGCGCTTCGGGCCTGCAATCGATGGAACGACGTCCCCGAGGTCGAGCTCGAGGGAGTCGGTGAAGCGAGGCTCCGGGGCGCTCGCGGTGTGGAAGAGACCCTGTTCTTTGAGCACGCGTTCGACGACTTCGACGTGAGCCTCGTCGCGACCGCTGAAGCGAAGATAGGCGAGCGTCTCTTTGTCGACCGGGAAGAAGCCCATCGTGGCGCCATACTCCGGTGCCATGTTCGCAATGGTCGCGCGGTCGGGCAGCGAAAGCGCCTCCATGCCCTCGCCGTAGAACTCGACGAACTTGCCGACGACGCCCTTCTCGCGAAGCATCTGGGTGACGGTGAGCACGGCGTCGGTGGCCGTTGCGCCCTCCCGGAGCTTGCCGGTGAGCTTGAAGCCGACCACCTGAGGGAGAAGCATGCTGATCGGCTGACCGAGCATGGCGGCTTCCGCCTCGATGCCGCCGACGCCCCAGCCGAGCACGCCGAGTCCGTTGATCATCGTGGTGTGCGAGTCGGTTCCCACGAGGCTATCGGGATAGGCGACGAGCGTGCCGTCGGCTTCGCGCGTGAACACCACGCTTGCGAGATACTCGAGGTTGACCTGGTGAACGATTCCGGTGCCCGGCGGGACCACGCGTGTGTTCTCGAAGGCACTCTGGCCCCACTTCAAGAACTGATAGCGTTCCTGATTGCGCTCGAACTCGCGCTTGACGTTGTCTTCGAAGGAGCGAAGCAGGCCGTAGCTGTCGACCTGCACGGAGTGGTCGATGACCAGGTCGGCGGGCTGGAGCGGATTGATTCGGCTTGGGTCGCCTCCCATCGTCGCGAACTGGTCGCGCATGGCCGCGAGGTCGACGACGGCGGGAACGCCCGTGAAGTCTTGAAGCAGCACGCGGGACGGACGAAAGGCGATCTCGGTTGTCGGTGTTGCAGTCGGATCCCAGTTGGCGACCGCCTCGATGTCGTCTTTCGTGACGGTCTTTCCATCTTCGAAGCGCAGTAGGTTCTCCAAGAGAACGCGAATGGAATACGGGAGCGTGGAGATCCCCTCGAAGCCGGCTCGAGCTAACGCATCCAGGCGGTGAATCTCGACGGGGCGGCCGCCTGCGTGAATCGTCACGCGGCTCTGAAAGGAGTCTTGTGATGCCATGTACGATGGCCTACCACGCGGATCGTGGCGTGCCACCCAGGTTGTCGGCTAAGGTGGAAACGCTGCGTGACAAGCGCCTCGAGAAGCGCTAGACACTGCGGTTCTCGGCGCCGTAGCCAAGTGGTAAGGCAGAGGTTTGCAAAACCTCCATTCACCGGTTCGAATCCGGTCGGCGCCTCCAGCCTGACAG
>CBFCWN010000036.1:0-34523 GCA_965601515.1 uncultured Myxococcales bacterium
AGAGATTGCGAAAAGCCTGCCGTCTATCGTCAAAGCGCGCCTCCCAGGGAGCTGATCGCACCCTCACTTCACGCATTCGACTCTAATGCGCCGTGTCATCCGTCGTGGTGATTTGGCGTTGGCCGGATCGGCCGGCGTTGCTATCTTCGCGGTCACCCTTTTGAACAAAGTGCAACGCGCTTAGGGAGTGGCGATGCGAAGAAGTCTTTCTTTGATTGCGCTGAGCTTCGTGCTCGGTGCGTTTGGCTGTAGCTCGAGCAGCGACGGCGGCAGTGGCGGTGACATCCCCCCCGGAGCCGGCGGCGCGGGAGGCGAAGGCGGTGTCGGTGGCTCCGGCGGAGCCGTCGACCTTTGCGGCAATCCCGTGACCGAGAAAGACCCGGGCGACCCGGGCGATGGAAACTACGAAGCCGAGATCGTGCACACGACATACGGCATTCCCCACATCACCGCGGACGACTGGGGAAGCCTCGGCTACGGTGCGGGCTACGCCTACGCTCAGCAGAATTTCTGCGTACTGATGCGCGAGATCGTACGCGCGAACGGCGAGAGCTTACGCTGGTTCGGCGAAGACGAAGGAAGCCTTGCAGACGACCTGGTGTACCGGTTCTTTGCGAGCGACGAGTACATCGAAAACGAGTTCATCCCGGCGGCCACCGAGCAGCTGCAGGCTCTTTCGGCGGGTTACGCCGAGGGTATGAACCGCTACCTCAGCGAAACCGGAGTCGACGGCCTTCCCGAAGGAGACGAGGGCTGCCGAAATGAGGACTGGGTGCGTGAAATCGACGAGGTCGACCTTGCCAAGGTGTATCGAAAGCTGATCCTCCGCGCGAGCATTGGAACTGTCGCACCGCTCATTCTGGCCGCCGAAGCGCCGGCGATGTCGCTCGCCAAGGTTTCGCCACGACCCGAGCTCCGCGAGAGCATCGAGATTCCATCGTCAGCGTGGGGCCTCCCGGAAGAAACCGCCATGGGCAGCAACGCCTACGGTGTTGGCGCAGAAGGCTCGCAGACGGGATACGGAATGCTCCTCGGCAACCCTCACTTCCCGTGGAGAGGCGCGCAGCGTTGGTTCATTCAGCACCTGACGATTCCCGGGGTCTACGACGTCATGGGGGCGTCGCTGCAAGGCATCCCCATCGTGAACATCGGCTTCAACTCGAACCTCGCATGGTCGCACACCGTGTCGACCGGCCGACGCTTCACAGGCCACGAGCTTCGGCTCCTCGAAGATGACCCGATGAAATACACGTACGATGACGAGGTGCGCGATATCGAGACCTTCGACGTCACGATCGAGGTCAAGCTCGGGAACGGCAGCATCGAAGAGCGCGTCGAGCAGATCTACATGACCCATTACGGCCCGATTGCCGATCTCGGCCCGGTCAATGATTTGCTCGGCGGGTGGCCGACCGGAACGAACACCCTGTTCGCGATTGGCGACGCGAACATCGACAACACGCGCGCGCTGAATCAGTTCCAAGCGATGGGCCAGTCTCAGTGCGTCGCAGAGCTCGAGGACGCCTTGAAGCTCATCGGCCTGCCTTGGGTCAACACCATCGCCGCCGATCGCGATGGCACCGGCTACTACGCGGATATCTCGACGGTGCCAAACGTGAGTGCCGAAAAGCTCGAAGACTGCGCCGACAGTCTATATTCCACCGTTCTCACCTCGAATCGCTTCTTCACACTCAACGGTTCGCGAAGTGAGTGCGAGTGGGGTACCGACGACGACGGCCCGGAGGGTCTTCTCGGGTTCGACAATCTGCCCAAGCTCAAGACGGGCGAAGGCGTTCCTTACACCTCGAACTCGAACGACAGCTACTGGCTGAGCAACCCGAACCAGCTGCTCGAGGGGTTCTCGCCGCTCATCGGTAGTGAAGGCATTCAGCAGTCGCTCCGCACGCGCCAAGGCTTCGTTCAGGCAGAGGAGCGAATCGCGGGTACCGACGATCTCGACGAGGCGCCAGGCTTCACCATCGAGTGGGTGCAGGAGATGCTCTACGGCAACCGCAACATCGCCGAGGAGCTCACCCGCGACGACGTGCTGGCCATCTGTCAGGGCGTCACCGACTGGAGCCCGTACAGCGAGAGTCCCGATGACGCGGAGCGGGCATGTGACCTCCTCGAGTCCTGGGACGGACGCTTCGACAACGACAGCGTTGGCGCGGTCATTTGGAACGAGTTCTGGAGGCGGGTCGACGACCTCGGCGACGATCTTTGGGCGGTTCCATTCGACGTGAACGACCCCGTCAATACGCCGAACACGCTCAACGACGAAGACCCCGCGGTCGTCGAGGCGGTCAAAGAGTCGCTCGGTGCAGGCATCGACTTTTTGAACGAGGGCGGGATTCCCATCGATCGCCCTTGGGGCGAAGTTCAGTTCCGACCCGTCGGCGAGGGCGAGCAAATCCCGATTCACGGGGGTTCGGGCCGATTCATGTTCAGCGTGATCAGCTCCCGCTTCGTCGATCAAGAAGGCTACTCGGACATTCCGACAGGAAACAGCTACATCCAGACGGTCACCTGGGACGAAACCGAATGCCCGGACGCGTACGCGGTGCTCACTTACTCGCAATCGACTGACCCGGCGTCGCCCCACTTCGCGGACCTGACTCAGGTGTACTCCGACGAGCTGTGGAACGACATGCCGTACTGCGACGAAGACATCGAAGCCGAAAAGATCTCCGAACAGACGATCTCCAACACGGAAAACTAGTCGGGGCCCCTCGGTCCCTGGCATCCTAGGACCGATGCGCTCTCTGGTACGCTCGATCGCGGTGGTCGCGTTGGTGGGGAGTGCGTCGGTGGCCTACGCCCAGGACGCCGAAAAGCCAGCGGTTCCGCAGCAGCCGGTCGACGAGAAAGCTACGCCCAAGAAGAAGGAGCGGCAGCCCTTTATCAAACGCGACGGGCAGACGGCGGACAACGAACAGCTTGGTGGCGAGCCGTCGCTGACTGAGGTCGAGACGCCGTCCGCGACCGAACAGGACGTCGAAGACCCCGAGCTTCAGGGCTGTGACCTCGACTGCATAGAGGCCGAGTTCGAAAAGGACGACGCCAAAGCCAAGCAGAAGAAGAGGACGCTCGAGGTCGCTCGGGAAAGTGGCTCGGCGACCGCGGAGGCCGACGACGCCGGCGACAGCTTGTCGGCCGAGCCCAGCACCACGACCATCGACGAAGCCGACCTCGACATCGCCCAGGACAAAGAACTGCCCACCCGACTTGGACCGGTTCGGATTCCAGTCGGCAAGGGCGATGATTGGATCGGCATCGGCCTCGCCGTGCAGATGGAGTTCGAGTACGACCAGCAGTTCGCCGGAGGGGGCTTCGAGAAAGAGAGCACGCAAACCCTCGAGTTCCGGCGCGTTCGCTTCACGCTGTCGAGCTCGTTCATCGAGGGACGCATCAAGAGCCGCTTTCAGATCAACCTGACGCCAAGCGCCTTCGAGCTGATCGACCTCTGGTTCGCGTTTACGCGCTTCAAGTTCGCCACGTTCCGGCTCGGGCAGTTCAAGATCCCCTACGACCGCTACCGCGCGCAGTCGTTCGCCTCGCTGTCATTCGTGGACTGGGCACCGACGACTCGAATGTTCGGGTCCGAGCGGCAGGTCGGCGGAGAGATGCTGGCAAGTGGCGGCATCCTCGGCCTCGAGTACTCGATCGGCGTGTTCAGCGGCGTCAACGCGCGCGCCGCGCACGGAGTCGGCATTACCGAAGTGTACGGCGAAGTGCCGACCAGCGCCTCGGACCTTGGTTTCGGCGAAGTCGTGAGCGCCTTTCATCCGGAGATCGCCGGTCGTGCAGCGAGGAACTTTGGCGAGATCGACACCGCGAACAACAGCGATGTCCTGCAAACCGACTATCTGCGTCACAGCATCGGCGTGGGCTTCGCGTGGGACGCGCGGCCCGAGGCCGTTGAAGACCTCGCGCTTCGACTGTCTCTAGAGTGGCTCGGCAAGATTCGTGGCGTCTACATCGACGTCATCAACTACATCGCCTGGTACAAACCTTGGGAGGGCGGCAAGATCCTCTTCGGTCCGCTGGGTGTCATGGCCGAATCTGGCTATCGCTTCACCCTGATCTGGGAGCTCGCGATTCGATTCAGCCTCACGTACCTCACCCCGTGGCTCCGCAGCGACGCGCGAAGCTACGGCGAAGTCCAAATCATGGACGCGACAGACCCGGCGGCGGCGATGCTCCAGTACGGCCGCAATGGCGATCAGACGACGAACCAGACGCTCTCACTCGCAGGCGTAGCCCGCGTCATCGGCAACAGCCTAAAGGTAGTCGGTGAGGTGGGCTGGGCGCGTCAGCGATGGAACACCGGAAGCAGGAACGGACTCCTGATCAACGCGCAGCTTCAGCTGGTGTTCTAGCTCAGTGCTGGTGGCCGCCCGGCCCATGAGGATGGCCGTGCTCAATCTCTTCCGCTGTGGCATCTCGCAGCGACTCGACGGTCACCTCGAAGTGGAGGGTCTCACCGGCAAGCGGATGATTGGGGTCCACCGTGACGGTGTCTTCGGCGATGCCCGTGATGAAGAACGGGATCTCTCGTCCTTGGTCGTCGTGCGCGAGCACCTGCATGCCGGGGAAGAGCTCGGCTTCGGCGGGGAACAATCGTCGCGGAACTTCCTGCGACTCACCGATGCGAGGACCGTAGCCCTTCTCGGGCGGCACGATGGCCTTGATAGTCTCGCCCGCGCCGACGCCCTCGAGCTTCTCTTCGAGTCCGGGCACGATGTTCATGGCGCCATGCAGGTACAGCAAAGGACTGCCCTCAGACGACTGGTCGATGATTTCGCCGTCATCGCCGCGCAAGATGTACGCGAGGGTCACGACCTTTTTTGCTGTGATCTTGTCACTCATGAGTTGTGGGAACATGTCATACTTCTGTGCCCGCGCTACCACGCCCGAGAATGAAAGGGAAAGCTCATGATCGAGGTAATGAACGACCTTCCTGAAAACGTCCTTGGCGTGCGCCTGTCTAGCGAAGTCACCAGCGACGACTACGTCAACACGCTCGTTCCAGCACTCGAAGACAAGCTCACTCGATTCAAGAAGGCGCGCTTGCTCTACGTCATCGGCGATGACTTCAAAGGTTACAGCGGCGGAGCAGCTTGGGAGGACGCCAAGGTCGGGATGAAGCACTTCACATCGTTCGAGCGTGTTGCAATCGTGACCGACATCGACTGGATCGAGAACACCGCGAAGGCGTTTGGGTTCGTTTTCCCAGGTGAGGTTCAAGTCTTCGATGACGACGAGCTCGAAAAGGCCCGGCAGTGGGTTTGCGAGCCTCCATCTCAGGGCGAGCTTTCGTTCGACCTGATGAAGGACGAGCGCGTGCTGGTCCTCGAGCCAAAGGGCGAGCTCGAGGCGGCAGACTTCGAGCGTGTCAGTCAGGACGTCGACCCTTTCATCGAGGAAACTGGCGGCCTCAACGGAATCATGATCGTGGCGAAACACTTCCCCGGGTGGGACGACTTTGCGGCATTGAGCTCACACGTCCGCTTCGTGCGAGAACACCACAAGGTGGTCAAACGCGTCGCGCTCGTCACCGAAGACCGAGCGCTTTCAGCTGTGCCTCGGTTCGCGTCGCGGTTCGTCGATGCCGACATCAAAAGGTTCACCATGGAGCAGCGTGACGCTGCGCTCCTTTGGGTCGCGAACGGCTAGTCTCCCATCGCGCACAGCTCGGTGTATGCTCGCCGCGGAGGTTGAGGATGTCGGAGAGCCTAATTCCCGAGGAGAACCGAGCGTACCAGGAGCGAATCACCCAAGCGGTGATCCGCCTCGCGCTCCTCGCGTTCTTGGCATACCTGTGCCTTCGGGTGCTTCAGCCGTTCATCAACCCGATCATCGGCGGCATCGTCATCGCGATCGCGCTTCGCAAACCCTACGACGCGCTCACCCGTTGGGTTCGAGGTCACCGAGGGGTAAGCGCGACACTATTGGTCGGCGGTATCCTCCTCGCGCTGATCCTCCCCACCCTCGCGCTCGGCGCGAGCCTCGTTCAAACCGCAGCTCATCTCTCCGACACCTTCGAGCCCGAGAACATCGAGGTCCCGCCTCCACCCGAGTCGGTCGCTGAGTGGCCCCTAATCGGGGAGCCGGTTTACGACCTTTGGCACGACGCGTCCCGCAACCTGGAGTCGGTGCTGGTCGAAGCCGCGCCCTACCTCAAGGACGTTGGGCTCTGGATCGTAGAAACGATGGGTGACCTCGGTTTCGGGCTCGTGATGTTCATCATCGCGATCATCATCGGCGGCGCGCTGCTCCCCGTGAGGGAGAAAGGAGTCGAGATCTCGCACCGTGTCGGCACGATCGTCGCCGGGAAGCGCGGTCCAGAGCTCGCGGACCTCGTCGGCGAAAGCGTTCAAAGCGTGATCCGCGGCGTGATAGGGGTCGCAGTGATTCAGGCGGTTGCAGCCGGTCTCGGAATGCTTGCGGTCGGAGTCCCCGGTGCAGGCCTTTGGGCCCTCTTGCTGCTTCTCATCGCCGTCATGCAACTGCCGACGCTGCTCGTTTTGGTACCCGTGGCGATTTACGTTTGGTACGCCAACTCCACCGGACCCGCGGTGCTCTTCACCATCTGGGCAGTCATCGTCGGAGGCAGCGACAACATCCTGAAGCCGATGCTCATGGGCCGCGGATCGAAGACTCCGATGCTGGTCCTCTTCATGGGGTCTCTCGGCGGCTTCATCGCCGGAGGGCTCTTGGGACTCTTCATCGGCGCCGTTGTGCTCTCGATGGGCTACACGTTGTTCATGGCGTGGCTCGAAGAGTCGACTGTGGACCCCGGCGTGGCCACCGCCGTCAGTGAAGAATCCGCACCCGAATCGTCGCCGGAATCGACCTGAGCTCTTCCAGCAAAGGCTCCACATCCTCGACCTCGATGTCCATCACCACGTACCCGACGTCGGCCTGGGTTTCGAGGTACTGCGCGGCAACGTTGACCCCGTGCGCTGAAAAGACGTGGTTGATGCTTTCCATGACGCCGGGTTCGTTCCGGTGAATGTGGAGAAGGCGACGTCGATTCTCGTGGTCCGGAATGGTGACTTCGGGAAAGTTCACCGCGGACACGGTCGAGCCGTTGTCACTGTACTTGATGAGCTTCGCCGCCACTTCGCGACCAATGTTGAACTGGGCTTCTTCGGTCGCGCCGCCGATGTGCGGCGTCAGAATCACGTTGTCGAAACGACGAAGCGGTGACTCGAACGATTCCTTGTTGGACTTGGGCTCGACTGGAAACACGTCGATGGCCGCCCCGCGCAGATGCCCGGACTCGAGCGCCGATGCGAGCGCGTCGATATCGACGACGGTGCCCCTTGCCGCGTTGATCAAGAGCGAGCCAGGGCGCATCGACGCGATGGCGCTCTCGTTGATCATGTTCTTCGTGACCGGGGTTTCGGGAACGTGCAGGCTGACCACGTCCGCCTCGGCGAGCAGCTCTTCGAAGCTGTTGACGGGCTTTGCGTTTCCGAGAGGGAGCTTGTGCTCGACGTCGTAGTAGATCACCTCCATGCCGAGCGCCTCGGCGAGGATGCCGAGCTGGCTGCCAATGCGGCCGTACCCGACGACTCCGAGACGCTTCCCACGAACCTCGTGCGCCCGCAGCGCGGTCTTTGCCCACTCACCTCGCCGTGCGCGCGCAGCCTTCTCCGGGATCCCGCGCATCAAAAGAATGATGTAGGCGATGGCCAGCTCCGCGACGCTTCGGGTGTTCGAAAACGGAGCATTGAACACCGGAACGCCCTGCCGGCGCGCCACGTCGAGGTTCACCTGGTTCGTGCCGATGCAGAAGCAGCCGACCGCCTTGAGCTTCTTGGCCGCGTCGAGCGCAGCGGCGTCGAGCTGCGTGCGCGACCGAATGCCTACGTAGTCGGCGTCCGCTAGTGCCTCAAGAAGGTCATCGCCCGAGAGCGAATGCTTCAGCCGTTCGACGTTGGGGTATCCAGCGGCGCGGAAGCTCTCTTCCGCTGCTTCATGGATTCCTTCGAGTAGCAAGATGCGAGGTTGGTCGTCAGGCACGGCCCGAGTCTGGGGCTAACCTAAACCTGCCGCAAGAACCGAAGATAAGCATCGAGCGTTTCCGCGGGCGCCTCGACCTGTGGGTAGTGCCCGATGTCCGGAAACTCCGCCACGTAGTGATCGGGGCTCACGACTTCGCGATAGCGCTCGACCATGTGAGCACCGGACACCGGGTCGGCCGAGCCGTTGATCAACCCGATCGGTATGGAGCTTTCTCGCAGCGCGCGAACCCAGCGTTCGCGGTGCTGTTTCCTGTCCGACATGTACGTGATGAGGTTGTGAAACACATGCTTTCCGTCGTTTTCGTGGATCAGTGCCCAGAACGAATCGAGGTGCTCGGGGGAAGGCTGTGTGCCCCGACCGAAGACCTCGCTGAGCGACCGCGCGAACGTCCGCTTGCTCGAGAGCTTGGTGACCAGTGGGCCGAGGGGGCTCAGTAAGAGCTTCTGAACGGGTCGGGCCTGGTGGGTCTCCGGAAAGAGACCTCCGTTCAATAGGCAAAGCGAGAGCCAGCGGCCGGCACCGTTGCCCTCGTTCTGCCGCGCGAGTAGCTCCTGGGCGACCGTGTCGCCGTAGTCGTGTGCGAGTACGTGAAACGAGGCGAGCTTTCGATCTTCGACGAGCGCTTCGCAGATGTCCGCCTGCTCGTGGATACTGTATCGATGGGGATCGGGTTTCGCGCTGTACCCGAATCCAAGCAGGTCGAGCGTCACCAGGCGATGCGTGTCGTTTAGCGTGCCCCAGAGAGGAACCCAGTCCCACGATGAGGTTGGAAAGCCATGAAGGAAGAGGATCGTGGGCTTGTCGAGCTCGCCCGTATCGACGCAGAAGATTCGATGGCCGCAGAGCTCGGCGAAGTGCCCTCGTTCCCGCCATTGCTCGATGGAGAGTGTCATCGGGAACTCAGGGTGTGGTGGCGGCGGGCTCCAGTGCCTCCGAGGCCTCTTCTGCTTCCGCGGCCTGAGGAGCCTCCCCCTCGACCTCGGGTGCCTTCGCGGGCTCGACGAGGCGGAGCGTTTCTTCGAACACGCCATCGGTGAGCCGGTAGACCTCCCCCGCGTACTGGAGGTAGCCAAATCCATAGAGCAGCGACTGGCTCCCAAGCTCGCCGACGAACTCAACGCGATGCGTGGGGATGTATTTCATCGGGTCTTTGGCGACCTTTTGGAGCGACCCAGCAACCTGGCGAATCGCGCTGTCGTCTTCGGTGACGAACACCTCGGTCTCGCCAATGCCCTTTCCGGATGGCAGCGGAGCACGTTGATACACGTGGATGCTCTTCAGAGGGCCGAGAGGCGCGAGCGAAATCGACTCGGGGGCTTTCACCTCGATGAACGCACTGCCGGCCGTAATCGACATGGCGCTCTTGGTCTGCGGCGTGGCAAGCGCGCATTTGTACGCCGCGCCCTTGACGTTCACAGTCGAGCCCGTGCCGCTGCCGTGCGCCATCGCGGGCTGCGTATCCTGGTAGTCCGGGGCACGTCCGTCGCCTTGCGCAATCTCTCGCGGGTACAGGACCAGGTGAGTCGCACCGAGCTGTGCAGCCTTGTTGAGCGCGTCGTTCTCGGCGGATTGGTTGTTGATGCTGGGTTTCGTATACGCACCGCCGAGACCGCCGCCGAAGCCCTCCACCTCGCCCAGCATCTCACAGCCAACTGGCTCGTCGTAGAGGATGGCGATGTCGGAGGCATCGGCGGTCAAGACCTGGGTCTGACATCCGGCTAGGGTAAACGCTCCCAAGAGCAGGAACGGCAGCACGGCGGGCGAGTAAGCAATCGAAGGCGGCATCCCGGTTTCTCCAGAAAGGATGCTGCCCAGCTCTCGGCCGAAGTCAACCCGCATCCGTTCGAACACGCTCGCAATCTACGGAGTGCGGAGGTATTCTGGCGCGCCGGAGACGACACCATGGCGAGTATTCATGAAATCCGGCAGCGTTCCCTGCAAGATCCCGAGCGGTTTTGGGGCGAGATTGCCGAAGACATCGATTGGTTCGAACGCTGGGATTCGGTCCTCGACCGTTCGAACGAGCCGTTCTACCGCTGGTTCACCGGAGGCGTGCTCAACACCTGTTACAACGCGCTCGACCGGCACGTAGCGACGCGCGGAAACCAGGCTGCGCTCATTTACGATAGCGCGGTCACGCACGTACGAAAGACCTATACCTATCGGCAGCTTCGCGACGATGTGGCCTTGTTCGCGGGTGCACTCGCCGCCGACGGGGTCACGAAAGGGGACCGAGTCCTCATCTACATGCCGATGATCCCCGAGGCGGTCATCGCCATGCTTGCGTGTGCGCGGCTCGGTGCGATCCATTCCGTCGTCTTCGGAGGGTTCGCGCCCCAGGAGCTCGCGACTCGAATCGACGACGCCCAACCCCGACTCATCGTTTCCGCATCGTGCGGCATCGAGGGCACCCGCGTCATCGAGTACAAGCCGCTGCTCGATCAGGCGATCGAGGTGTCCAAGCACAAGCCCGAGTCGTGCATCATCCGGCAACGCGAAAGCTGCGAGTGCGAGCTCACGGACGGGCGCGACACGTCTTGGCAAGACGCGGTCGCCTCCGCCAAACCACACGACTGCGTACCGGTCGCTGCGACCGATCCGCTGTACATTCTCTACACGTCGGGCACGACGGGCGTACCGAAGGGAGTGATTCGGGACAACGGCGGCCACGCCGTCGCCCTTCAGTGGACCATGCGCAACGTCTACGGCGTCGAACCGGGCGACGTGTACTGGGCAGCGTCCGACGTGGGCTGGGTCGTCGGACATTCGTACATCGTCTACGGACCGCTCCTCAACGGGAACACCACCATTCTCTACGAGGGCAAGCCGGTCGGGACGCCCGATGCCGGAGCGTTTTGGCGCGTGATCGCCGACCACGGCGTCAACTGCTTGTTCACCGCACCGACGGCGTTCCGCGCGATCAAGAAAGAGGACCCGCAGGGCGCTCTGCTCGCCGACTACGACCTTAGTACGCTTCGCTCTCTCTTCCTCGCGGGCGAGCGTTCGGATCCCGACACGCTCAAGTGGGCCGAGGCGAAATTGGGCGTACCGGTCATCGACCACTGGTGGCAAACGGAAACCGGCTGGGCAATCTGCGCCAACTGTCTCGGCATCGAGGCGCTGCCGGTGAAGCACGGTTCACCCACCGTGGCGGTGCCTGGATGGGACGTTCAGGTCGTCGACGAAGGGTGTCACCCTCTCGCGGCCGGGACCACGGGCGCACTCGTGGTGAAGCTTCCGCTGCCCCCAGGAACGCTCCCGACCCTTTGGAACGACGACGAGCGCTTCGTGAGCTCGTACCTGAAAGAGTTCCCCGGATACTACAAGACGGCCGACGCCGGTTACATCGACGAGGAAGGCTACGTGTACGTGATGTCGAGAACCGACGACATCATCAACGTCGCTGGCCATCGTTTGTCCACGGGCGGCATGGAAGAAGTCATTGCTGCCCATGCCGACGTCGCCGAGTGCGCAGTGATCGGCGTTTCCGATCAGCTCAAGGGCGAGATCCCACTCGGCTTTCTCGTGTTGAACGCGGGAGTCGACCGTCCGAACCACGACGTGGTCGAAGAGGTGGTCCAAATGGTCCGTAGCGAAATCGGGCCCGTCGCCGCCTTCAAGACGGCCATCGTCGTTCAGCGCCTCCCGAAGACCCGTTCGGGCAAGATTCTGCGCGGAACGATGAAGAAGATTGCTGACAAGTCCGATTGGAAGATGCCGGCTACCATCGACGAACCCGCCATCCTCGACGAAATTACAGAGCGCCTGCAGGCGATCGGTTACGGCTGATGAGCCGCCAACAAGAACGCGCGCTCCTCTTCATGGTCATCGCGACCGCACTCATCGCAACGCCGGTGCGTGCGCTCTGGCTTCAGACCTGGTGGTCTCCGTTCGCGTTCTGGTTGCTGCTGATCGTTGTGTTGGCGCTTCTCGAACGCGGGAGTCATGCCGCTTAGTCATCCGCTCCTCTTCGCGCTGGCTGCGCTCCTTCTCGCGACGTACATCGGTGGCTCGGAACTCGTTGAGCGATCGCCGAAGTGGGGCCGTTTTGGCCGCAATCGCTACAGCTACGCCCTCGCACTGGGGATCTACGCGACGACGTGGACTCTTTTCGGCAGCGTCGGTTTCGCGGCGTCCGAGGGATACGACTTCTTGGCGATCTACTTCGGGGTCACCCTTTCATGCATCGCGATCCCCTTTCTTTGGGGTCCCGTTGCGGAGCTGGTCGACCGATATCGCCTCAGCAGCATCGCTGACCTGTTCGCGTTTCGCTACCAGAGCCGAACGCTCGGGGCGCTCGTCTCGGTGTTCATGGTGGCGGGCCTCCTCCCCTACATTGCACTTCAGCTTCGCGCGGTGGCCGACGGCGCAGCGGTGCTCGCGGGGGAAGAACCGAGCGAGACCCTCGGTTCGGCCTACGCCCTTCTCTTGAGCGCTTTCGCCGTCGCCCTCGGCGTGCGCTACGCGGACGGCCGTGCTCATCGCCCCGGGCTCGTCGCCACGCTGGCGTTCGAAAGTATCTTCAAACTCTCCGCGATGCTCTTCGTGGGCCTGTCCGCTCTCTACTTCGTCTTCGGGGGTTTCGCGGGGCTCAACCAACATCTCGAGGACAATCCCGAGCTAATCGAGCGGATGACGGCGCCGGTGATGGGTGACTCTTGGATCTCGCTGGTCTTCGTCACATTCTGCGCCGCGTTCCTATTGCCTCGGCAGTTCTTCGTCGCGTTCGTCCAGCGGCCTCACCCCGACAGCATTTACACGGCGAGATGGGCGCTGCCGCTCTACCTCTTCGCGATCAACCTTCCGGTTCCGATTCTCTACTGGGCAGGCCAAGAGCTCGCCGGGCCCGCTGTGCGCCCCGACGTCTACGTCCTCATCGCAGTGCAGAGCTCGCCGTCGCTCCAGGTGCTGGCGTTCCTCGGCGCAGTGTCGGCGGCAAGCGCGATGATCCTCGTCTCTTCGATCGCCCTGAGCGGCATGGTCGCGAACTATCTCGTGCCGCCGTTGTTGCTGCCCACCTCTCAGTCGCTCCTGACTCGCTGGGCGGTGTTCCGGCGAACCACGATCGTGGGAGTCATCCTGGCTGGACTGATCATTCACTTCACGCTCCCAAGGGATCGCGCGCTCGTCGACCTCGGACTTGCCTCGTTTCTCGCGGTCACGCACCTGCTGCCGGGGTTGCTCGGCGCCCTCTTTTGGCGGCGGGCCACGCGTGAGGGCGTCATCTGGGGGCTCGTGGTGGGTGCAAGCTTCTGGGTCGTGCTGACGGCAACGCCTCTGTTTGGTGTCGAGCTCGACGTTTCGGGGCTGTACTCCATGTTCGGATTCGCGGACTCCACCTCTCGCGGAGCGACGATATGGCTCAGCATCACCGCGCATGCGTTCGTCTTCACGGGCATGTCGCTATTGACGACTCGCTCGGTCGAGGAAAGAAACGCCGCTGAAGCCTGCCGCGAGCCGCGGGTCACCCGCCTGCTCCAGGTACCCGACTCGTCGGAGGCTCTGCTCGAGCGACTGACGTCGTACCTCGGCAAACGCATGGCGATCGACGAGATCTACGAGGCGGCCGGAGCTGCCGACGTCAACTGGCCGCCGCGGGATCGCCCGGAGTTGCTGCGTCTCATCAGCGAGCTGGAAGGCCGTCTCAGCGAGCGTATCGGTCCTCTTGCCGCCCGGACGTACGTGCAGGGCGGGCGACCGGTACGCGTCAACGCGCTCGCCGAACGGCTGCGTGCCTTTCGAGAGCTCGACTCGATCGAGCAAGAGTCACGCAGCTCTCCGGCCAACGCCGCGCGTCGCTATCTCTCCGTATTGATGTCAGAGCTTCCAGTTGGCGTCTGCACGGTCGACGACCACGGGGACGTCCTGGTGTGGAACGAGCAGCTCGTGACGATGTCCGGACTTCGCGAGAACGACATCTGCGGCCATCCGATGAACGAGATTCCGAGCCCGTGGTGGCCGCTGTTCGACGAGCTCGCGGAGAAACCGTCCGGATCGGCGATCGAGCGCGAATACGACATTGGCGACCGGACGATCGAGCTCCGCGCTCAAACCGCTGTCATCCCGGGAAACCCGGAAGGAGGGCGTGCCTTCGTCGTGGAAGACATCACCGAGCTCCGTCAGCTCGAGCGCCACGTCGCTCACAAAGATCGTCTTTCGTCGATCGGCACGCTGGCATCGGGCGTGGCACACGAGGTTGGCAATCCGCTGACGGGCATCCTCATGGTCGCGAAGAACCTGGCCGATGATCCTGACGCCGACGACGCGAAGGAGCGCCTCTCGGTGATCGTCGAAGAGGCCCAGCGCATTCACGGGATCGTCAAGAGCCTCCTGACCTTCAGTCGTCGGGAGGACGCGTCCGTCGAGCTGCAGGCGATTCCAGTGGCCGGGGCAGTGCGGAGCGCCGCCGAGCTCGCGAAGCTCGAAAGCGAAGGCTGTGGGATCGAACTCGATCTCTCCGAAGACGCGCCGGTGATGGCGACGCCAGACGGTCTGACGCAGGTGGTCGTCAATCTGCTGAACAACGCCCGGCAGGCCTCCCCTTCCGACGCGACAATCCTGGTGCGAACGCGCGTGGACAACGGTTCAGTCCACATCGAGGTGGACGACGAGGGGCCCGGTATCCCCGACGACCTCGTCCCGAAGGTGTTCGAGCCGTTTTTTACGACGAAACCCGACGGAAAGGGGACGGGACTCGGGCTTTCCGTGAGCCGCCAGATCGTCGAACGCTTCGGAGGGGCCCTCCGCTACGAACCGAGAGAGGTCCGAGGAAGTCGATTCGTCGTAACCCTCCAGGCTTACGAAAACTGAGGCATTGATGGAGCGAGTGCTCCTTTGATACTAATCGCAGGTGGCGAGAATCCTTCTGGTCGAGGACGAGCGGGTCATACGGGGCGAGATCAAGCGGATCCTCACGAGGGATCGGCACGAGGTCGTCGACGTCGCGAGCGTTGCCGAAGCCGAGTGTGAACGCCCCGAATCCTTCGACCTCGTGATCACCGACGTTCGCCTGGCCGGTGAAAGCGGCGATGTGCTGATCGAACGCGCGGGCAGCGTACCGGTGATCGTCATGACGGCCTACGGTTCGGTGAGCGCGGCGGTCGACGCGATGAAGCGCGGCGCAGTCGACTACCTGTCCAAGCCTTTCGAGCCCACGGCGCTGAGCGACGCGGTCGACCGTGTCCTTCGTCACCGTCCTACCGATGCGGGCGGGCAGGAGCGAGACCCGTACGAGATCGTGGCCGCGGATTCGAGCCCGATGCAGGAGGCGCTTCGTTTCGCACGCAAGGTCGCGCCCACCGAGGCGACCGTGCTCGTCCTCGGAGAGTCGGGTACCGGCAAGGAGCTCATCGCACGCGCAGTCCACAAGCAAAGTAAACGGAGCGGCCCGTTCGTCGCGGTCAACTGCGCATCGATTCCCGACACCCTGCTCGAGTCCGAGCTCTTCGGTCACGAAAAAGGTGCGTTCACCGGCGCCTCGTCTCGTCAAGAGGGTCTCGTACACGCCGCCCACGAAGGCACACTGTTCCTGGACGAGATCGGAGAGCTGACGTCCGCAGCGCAGGCCCGCCTGCTGCGGATGCTGCAACAGCGCGAGGTGAGGCGAGTCGGAGCCCGGAAGGCCGAGGCGGTCGACATTCGCCTCATCGCGGCCACTCATCGAGACCTCCCGAAGCTCGTAGAACGCGAGGAATTCCGGACTGATCTGTACTTCCGACTCAAGGTCGTGGAGATCGCTCTTCCTCCGCTTTGCGAGCGCCCGGAAGACGTTCTCCCCCTCGCCGAATCGTTCCTTGGCCGCGCAACGGCAAAGCTCGAACGTCCGACGCTCGAGTTCCATCCCGCAGCGATCGAGTCGATGAGACGCTACCGATGGCCGGGCAACGTCCGCGAGCTTCAGCACGCGATCGAGCGCGCGGTCATTCTCCACGAGTCGGGCCCCATCACGGCGAGCCTCCTCGGCCTTCCTACGTCAGAAGCCGAAGACACTCTCGATGGCCAAAATGGCGCCGCGCATCACGAAGACTCTTCACTCGAAGGCTACCTCCGTCGTTTCGTGCTTTCGCATCAGCACGAGCTGAGTGAGACCGAGCTCGCGAAGCGCCTCGGCATCAGCCGAAAGACGCTTTGGGAGAGGCGCCAACGGATGGGCATTCCGCGGCGCGATTCGCGTCCACCCGAATAGGTGTGTTGTGAGTTTCCGTAACGTTTCCACTCTCCGCGTGTTGCTACGAAACGTAACGCTTGCTGCGTCGCGTTAGCCGCATTCTGCAATCGTTTCGCGCCGCGCACCGTTGGTACGACTCTTGCGCATGTCAAGGCATCGCCACGTGTAAGGTGTACCGATGACACTCTCACAACCCACGCTCAAAACACGACGACACATCAACAGCATGGAGGACTACCAAGCCCTCTATCACTACAGTCTCACCGACAACCTGGACTACTGGAAAGGCCAGAGCAAAGAGCTTCACTGGTTCTACGACCCGCACAGCGTCTTTGAAGAGCACGGCCCAGGCGAGTTCGTTTGGTTCGCGGGCGGCCGGCTCAACGCGGCGGCCAACTGCGTCGATCGGCACGTCGCAAGCGACCCCGACAAGACGGCGATCATCTTCGTCGCCGACGAGCCGGGCGAGTATCAGCACATCTCGTTCGGCCAGCTCAAGGCCGAGGTCGGCCGAGTCGCTAACACCCTGAAATCACTGGGTGTTCGCAAGGGCGACCGCGTCTGCATCTATCTTCCGATGGTCCCGGAGCTCGCCTACACGATGCTGGCGTGCGCGCGAATCGGAGCGGTGCACTCGATCGTCTTCGGCGGGTTCAGCGCCGACGCGCTTCGGGACCGCATCATCGACGCGCAGGCCAAAGTCGTCGTGACCGCGAACGAGGGGCTTCGAGGAGCCAAGCGAATCCCTCTCAAACGCATCACCGACGACGCGGTGGAAGGCCTCGCGATCGTCGAGAAGGTTCTCGTCGTCCAGCGCACCGACGCCGACACCAAGATGGAGCAGGGACGCGACGTCTGGATGCACGAAGCGACCGCCCAGCAACGCATCACGTGTCCGGCCGAGTGGATGGCTGCGGAAGATCCGCTCTTCATCCTCTACACGTCGGGCTCGACTGGAAAGCCGAAGGGCCTCGTGCACACGACCGGCGGCTACCTCACGTACACCGCGTCGACCTTCAAGTACGTCTTCGACATCCAACCCGACGACATTCACTTCTGCGCCGCCGACATCGGCTGGATCACGGGTCACAGCTACATCATCTACGGGCCGCTCGCGAACGGAGTCACCACCGTCATGTTCGAGTCGGTTCCGACCTACCCCAACGCGAGCAGGTACTGGAACGTCATCGATGACATCGGCGCGACGACGCTCTATACCTCGCCCACCGCGCTCCGAGCCCTCATGCGTGAGGGCTCGGATCCGGTTAAGGGCACGAGCCGAAAGAGCCTTCGAGTCCTCGGCACGGTCGGCGAACCGATCAACCCGGAAGTCTGGAACTGGTACAGCGACGTCGTTGGCAACGGCAAGCTCCCCATCGTCGACACGTGGTGGCAGACGGAGACAGGGGGCATTCTCATCAGCCCGCTTCCGGAAGCCACGGAGACGAAGCCAGGCTCGGCCACGTTCCCACTGTTTGGGATTGAGCCCATCCTCGTCGACCAGGAAGGGACGATCATCGAGGGCAACGATGCAAGCGGGTATCTCTGCATCAAGCGCCCATGGCCGGGGCAGGCTCGTACGATTCACGGGAACCACAAGCGCTTCCTCGAGACGTACTTTTCGCAGTATCCGCCCTACTACTTTACGGGCGACGGATGCCGCCGAGACGAAGACGGTTACTACTGGATCACCGGTCGCGTCGACGACGTGATCAACGTGTCGGGCCATCGACTCGGGACCGCCGAGGTCGAGAGCGCGCTGGTCGCACATGAGGCCGTCGCAGAGGCCGCGGTCGTGCCTTGCCCGCACGAGCTCAAGGGCCAGGGCATTTTCGCCTTCGTGGTCCCCATCGCAGGCGAAGGATGGGAACCGCACGAGCTCCAGGGCGCGCTGAAAGAGCAGGTGCGGCAGGTCATCGGGCCGATCGCGACGCCTGACGAGATCCGCGTGGTGGACGGTCTGCCGAAGACGCGCTCGGGGAAGATCATGCGCCGCATTTTGAGGAAGGTCGCATCCAACGAGACCGACCAGCTCGGAGACATTTCCACGCTCGCCGACCCCACCGTGGTCGAAGCGCTGTTGAAGAAGGATTGAGGAGCCGCCGCTCGGCGGAGAAACGGGAAGACGAGATGAGTAACGACGGAAACGGAAACGCCCAACGCTATTGGGCCAGAAACCTGAGGTTGCTGTTGATACTGCTCTCCATTTGGTGGGTCGTATCGTTCGGCTTCGGGATCCTCTGGGCGGATGCGCTCGACGCGTACACCATCCCCGGCACGGGTTTCAAAGTCGGATTCTGGTTTGCCCAGCAGGGCTCCATCTACGTCTTCGTCGCACTCATTTTCATTTACGCGCGGTTGATGTCGAAGCTCGATGAAGAGTTCGGCGTCCACGAGGACTGATCGTCCAAGCCAAAGAGGGAGAGGACCATGGACGTACAGGGTTGGACATTTCTCATCGTGGGCGCGACATTCGCGCTCTACATCGGCATCGCGATTTGGTCGCGCGCCGGAACTACGGGTGACTTCTACATCGCGGGCCGCGGCGTACACCCGGTCGTCAACGGTATGGCGACCGGCGCAGACTGGATGAGCGCCGCGTCGTTCATCAGTATGGCCGGGCTCATTTCCTTCATGGGCTACGATGGCGCCGTCTACCTAATGGGCTGGACCGGCGGGTACGTGCTTCTCGCACTACTCCTCGCGCCCTATCTTCGAAAGTTCGGGAAATTCACCGTTCCGGACTTCGTCGGCGACCGGTACTACTCGAGCTTCGCACGCATCGTCGCCGTGGTGTGCGCGATCTTCGTATCGTTCACGTACGTGGCGGGGCAAATGCGCGGCGTCGGCGTCGTATTCAGTCGATTCCTCGAGGTCGACATCAACACGGGCGTCGTCATCGGTATGGCCATCGTGTTCTTCTACGCGGTCCTCGGCGGCATGAAGGGCATCACCTACACGCAGGCCGCGCAGTATTGCGTGTTGATCTTCGCGTATCTGGTGCCGGCGATCTTCATCAGCATCTTGCTGACCGACCACCTCATCCCGCAGATCGGGTTCGGCGGCGCCCTCGGTGGCGCCATCGGCGAAAAGGTCGCTGACGGGGAGAGCATCAAGCTACTCGACAAACTCAATCAGCTGAACGTCGAGCTCGGCTTCGCGGAGTACACGTCGGGAAGCAAATCTATGTTGGACGTCTTCTGTATCACGGCCGCGCTGATGGCGGGGACCGCAGGCCTTCCGCACGTCATCGTGCGTTTCTACACGGTGCCGAAGGTTCGCGATGCGCGCATCAGCGCCGGCTGGGCCCTCCTCTTCATCGCGATCCTCTACACGACTGCACCCGCGGTTGCCGCCTTCGCGCGCACCAACCTCATCGAGACGGTGAGCGACGCAAGCTACGAGCCGGTTGAAGGAGAGAAGTCGATTCCTCAGTGGTTCAAGACCTGGGAAGACACCGGACTTCTCGCTTGGGTCGATAAGAACGGCGACGGCAAGGTGCAGTACCTCGCGGGCACAGCTCTCGAGGGTAAGCCGACGTTCACCGGAGAGCGCGGTGCGGACGGCGAGCGCCTCGTGAGCAACGCCGACCCGAACACGAAGAACGAGCTCTACGTCGACCGGGACATCATCGTGCTCGCGAATCCCGAGATCGCGAATCTTCCTGCCTGGGTCGTTGCACTCGTCGCGGCAGGTGGCCTTGCGGCAGCGCTCTCGACGGCAGCCGGACTCCTGTTGGTCGTCAGCACGTCGATCAGCCACGACCTGCTGAAGCGGGTGTTCGCCCCGCAGATCACTGAGAAGCAGGAGCTTCTCGCTGCCCGAATTGCCGCGGCGTTTGCGGTCATGATCGCGGGCTACTTCGGCATCAATCCACCTGGATTCGTCGCGCAAGTCGTCGCCTTTGCTTTCGGGCTCGCGGCGTCCTCGTTCTTCCCGGCGATCATCCTCGGCGTGTTCGTGAAGCGCGCCAACCGCGAAGGCGTCATCAGCGGCATGCTGGTCGGCATCACCTTCACGGCTTCGTACATCATCTACTTCAAGTTCTTGGGCGGCACGCCAGACCAGTACTGGTTCGGTATCTCGCCCGAAGGCATCGGAACGCTCGGCATGTTGCTCAACTTCGCCGTGGCGTTCGTCGTCAGCCGCTTCACGCCAGAGACCCCACACGAAGTACAGGAGTTGGTCGAGCACATCCGCGTCCCTGCGGGCTCGTCAGGACCGAGTGCGATGCACTAGTCGCTCGGTAGGAAGAAGGAGAGAGTGATGGAACGGAACCGGGAGCGCGGCCTCGAGCCGCATCAGGTGAGGTGCGCCTGGCTCATGGCCCTCGCATGCCTCGTAACGATGGGATGGACGCCAACGACAGCCTTCGCTCAGGAACGACCCGAACGGGAGATCCGAAAGGAAGAGGTCGAGGTAGAAGGTGAGTACGGTGACACCGCCATCGACGCGGCGGACGAAGCTGTCGAAGTGCCGATGGAGCCCGTAGTGACACCAATGACCGACGAGAAGATGAGCGAGGCGCAGCTCGACGAAGCACAGGAGGCGATCGAGAAAGCACAAAGGGAGCTCGACGAAGCCAAGCTGCAAATGGAGCTGATGGGTCGGAAGATGGCACCTGAGCCGGTCCCCGTTCCCGGAACGGACGTGGGCTTGGTCGAGGTCGACGGCCGGGCGAAGAAGCTCCAGTGGAGCCTCAACGACGACGGAACCCTCTACATGCGAATGCTGATGTGGCTCCAGGTGTGGGCTCGGTCGATTCAGATGAACCCGGGCAGCGAGGTGCTCGGGGACACCAACGACTGGTACCACGACATCGCGATCCGGCGCGCTCGTCTGCTCTGGTTCGGGCAGATCTTCCCACGCACGTTCATCCTGCTGCACGTCGGTATCAACAACCAGACCTTCCGAAACGCTCGAAAGCCGCAGGTCTTCTTTCACGACGCGTGGGCAGAGTTCCAAGTCAGCCGGAACAAGGCGCTCTATCTCGGCGCGGGCCTGATCTACTGGAACGGTATCTCGCGCCAAACGAACGCCAGCACGATCACCTTGATGAGCCTCGACGCGCCGATCATGAACTGGCCGTTGATCGAGCTCGAAGACCAGTTCGCGCGCCAGCTCGGGGTCTTCGCGAAGGGTAAGTTTGGCTTGTTCGATTACCGCGTTGCGGTGACTCGACCCTTCACTCCGTTCGACGTGGACACACCTGCGCGCGCCACGTCAGCAGATTGCCAGAACGGGAACCCCGGCAACCTGAACTGCGGCGGAGTGGCATCGACGACGGGCAACTATCGCTACACCAATTCTTGGGGGTACGCGGGCTACTTCCAGTTCCAGTTCAACGACATCGAGTCGAACGTGCTGCCCTACACCGTGGGAACGTACATCGGCGCCAAGCGTGTGTTCAACTGGGGCTTCGGCGGCTACGCGCATCCGAACGGAGCGCAGTACGTGCTCGAAGACGGCACGGGTAAAGCGGTCCCCGTCCTGATCGGATCGACGGACCTGTTCCTCGACCAGCCCTTTGGCGAAAAAGGCGGCAAGGACACCGGCGCTCTCACTTGGTACGGGGTCTACCAGTTCCAGAGCTTCGGGCCGAACAACCTTCGCCAGGTCGGCATCATGAACCCTGCCACCGGCACGAGCTCGACCACCGTACGCGGGACCGGAAACCAGTATCCTCTGATCGGGACGGGTCACAGTCTGTACTCGGAGCTTGGCATTCTCATGCCGGGCCACTTGGGCGAGGAGATCAAGTTCCAGCCGTACATCAACTGGCAGGGCTCGAGCTTCCAGGCACTCGATGCCTGGATGCATCACGTCGGCGTGGGCTTGAACATGTTCATCCACCGCCACAACGCCAAGGTCAGCATCGAGTATCGCAACCGGCCGATCTTCAACAACGCCGCGAACGGCAACGGCGTCGAGAGTCGCAAGGGCAACTCGTTCATCATGCAGTGGCACATCTTCATCTAAGACGCGTCGCCACGGCGACCCGAACAGGAGAGGGGCGGCCCGGCTGGGTCGCCCTTTTTCGTTCGGTCGTGTGGGCTGGCTCACGGTTCTGAGTAATGCGAAGTAGCCCTAAGGGGTGTAAACTGAACCTCTCGTTTCATGAGGAGCTCGGTTTATGTTCCCCCGATGGATTAAGAATTGTGCGCTCGCGGTCGTGGTCGTCACGGCCGGCTGCAGCGGCGCAATCGGCAGCGGCGGCCAAGGCGGACCCGGCGGCAACGACGTGGTCAATGACAGCATCGCCAAGGGCCTCTGCGTCGTCGACACGCCGATTCGGCGGCTGACGCGATTCGAATATAACAACACCGTTCGCGACCTGATCGGCGACACCACGAACCCGGCCGACGTCCTGCCACCCGAAGAGGAAGTTGCGGGCTTCAACAACCAGGCCGCGGCGCTGACGACGAGCGACCTGCTCATCGAGCAGTATCAGAAGGTCGCGGAGGACGTTGCCGCACGCGCGGTGCAGAATATCGGCGCGCTCATTCCGGACTGCGACCCGGGAGTCGACGGCGCGGACACCTGCGCCACTCGATTCATCGACGATTTCGCGATGCGTGCGTTTCGGAGGCCCGTGACTCTTTCGGAGTCGACGCGCTACAAGAGTCTCTTCGACACTGCGATCGCCGACCCGGACCTCGGTCGCTTCGAAGACGGTCTTCAAATGGTGATCGAGGCGGTGCTTCAGTCGCCATCCTTCCTCTACAGAGTCGAGGTCGGCGAGGAGACTCCCATTGAAGGCGACGTCGTGCCGTTCACCAGCTGGGAGATGGCGACAAAGCTCTCCTACATGCTCTGGAACACGATGCCGGACGCAGAGCTCTTCGCCGCCGCATCCGCGGACGAACTGCGGACCAAAGAACAGATCGAGGCACAGGCGCGCCGCATGGTCGACGACGACAAAGCGCGGGACCTGATCCGCAACTTCCACACCCAGTGGCTCCAGCTCGGACACCTCGACAGCGTCACGAAAGACACGGGCGTCTACCCCGAGTTTCGTGGCTCGCTGCGCGACCTCTGGAAGGAAGAGATTCAGCGCTTGATCGAATACGTGATTCTCGAAGACGACGGCAGCCTCAACACGCTATTGACCGCGGACTTCAGCTTCATGAACGAAGAGCTGGCCGCCTTTTACGGGGAGGACGTCGTCGATAACGTCTCCGGTACGGAGTTCCAACGGGTCCAGCTCAACCCCGAGCGCCGCGCCGGCCTCGTGAGCACGGCGGGCATCATGGCGACGCACGCAAACCTCAACCAAAGCTCACCGGTATTCCGCGGGAAGTTCGTTCGCGAGCAGCTGATGTGCGACACGCTTCCCCTTCCTCCAAACGACTTGGTCATCGAGCCACCCGAGCTCGACCCGACCAAGACGACCAAGGAACAGTTCGAGGAGATCGGCGCGAACCCGGCCTGCTCGGGCTGTCACTCCCTGATGAATCCAATCGGCTTCATCTTCGAGCACTACGACGGCATCGGACAGTGGCGTGACGAACAGAATGGCAAGCCGATCGACGCGGTGGGCGAAGTCGTTCTGACGGAGGACATCGACGGCATGTACGACGGAGCGGTCGAGCTCGCCCAGGCGCTCGCCGCAAGCGAGCAGGTTCGGGAGTGCGTCGCTTCGCAGTGGTTCCGGTTCGGGTACAACCGCACGGTCACTCAGGAAGACCGCTGCAGCATGGATCAGCTGGCGGAGTCGTTCGCGGCTTCGGGCTACGACATCAAGGAGCTGCTGGTTGGGCTGACTCAAACCAACGCGTTCCTCTATCGGCGGGCCGTTGTGCCAGCGACAGACGACATGGGAGGTGCGCAGTGAAGAAGCTCAACCGCCGCGCGATGCTCAAGGGCACGATCTACGGAGGTACGGTGGCCATCGGGCTTCCGATGTTGGACGCGATGTTGCCGAGGAAGAGCGCGGCGCAAGCAGGAGCCGCACCGAAGCGCATCGTGTTCTGGTTCTCCGCGAACGGAACCCGTCAAGACATTTGGAGCCCTCCGTCGAACATGGATCTCTCCGGGCATCCGCTTCATGCGTCGCTCGCACCGTTCTCCCAGAAGTTGATCTTCCTCGATGGGGTCGATCAGGACGTGACCTACGACTCGATCGGCGACGGCCACCAGACCGGCATGGCCTGCCTACTGACCAACGCGGAGATCCTGCCAGGAGACCTCTTCTGCGAGGGCGCCTGCGACGGAACCAACCCGAGTTACGTCGGATGGGGCGGCGGTCAGTCCGTCGACCAGTACTTGGCTGACGAGATCCAAAAGGACATCGTCACCAAGTTCAAGTCGCTCGAGCTCGGCGTGCAGGTCCGGAGCTCGACGGTCTGGTCGCGCATGTCCTACTCGGCGCCGGACAAGCCGGTTCCGCCACGCGAGAACCCGAACGAGAACTTCAACGACTTCTTCAGCGACCTCGACTCCGACCCTCTCGAGCTTCAGCTGATTCAGCGCCGCCGAAAGAGCGTTCTCGACGCGGTGATGGAAGATCACACCGCGTTCCAGCAGCGTCTCGGGTACGACGACAAGCAGAAGCTCGACAAACACCTTCAGGCGATTCGCGATCTCGAGAAGCGTCTCGAGGTGAACAACGCCTTCGGCGCCGCCTGCACCGTTCCGTCCCCCGACCTCCCAGGGAACAGCTACGAGCAGAACGATATGTACCCTGCGACGGGACGAGCGCAGATGGACATGCTCGTGATGGCGCTGGCCTGCGACTTCACTCGCGTGGCATCGCTTCAATGGTCGCGTTCGGTGAGCAACGTGCGGTTCAACTGGGTCCCCCAGCGCCTGAACGAAGGGCACCACGGGCTCTCCCACTACGACGACAGCAACGGCGACTCCCAGGCCGATCTGCTCGAGATCAACAAGTGGTACTCCGACCAGTTCGCGTATCTGCTCGGCCTGATGGACGGCATTCAGGAGGGCGAGAACACCCTCCTCGACAACACGGTCGTGGTTTGGGTGAACGAGCTCGGAAAAGGGAACTCGCACACTCGCCGTGACATTCCCTTCGTCCTGGCGGGGAGCTGTGGTGGCTACTTCCGGACTGGCCAGCACATCGAGGCCGGCGGGGAACCGCACGGGAAGCTGCTGGTATCGCTGACCCACGCGATGGACAAGCCCGTCAACACGTTCGGGGTGCCGCAGTACAGCCAGGGTCCGCTCGGCGGACTCACCTAGCGTCGCGCGCCGACCGGCCAGTAGGGATCGCTGCCTCGGACGGGGCGGTTCGCCCGCGTGGGCGCTCCCACGGGCCAGTACGGACCACGATTGGTCGCGACGGTGTTCTTTGGACGCCCGCTATAGAAGTACTTATTGAAGTGGCTTCGTACGTAGACACCGTACGGGACGTAGAAGCCGTTGAAGTAGAGGTGCTGCCCCTCGGACTCGGCCCATCGAGGGGGAACGAACACGTGCCCTCGGCGGGCGGTGACGTAGCGACCGGCGATCCACGTGTATCCCGTCGGGCCGTAGGCCCAATGCCCCGACACCCACACCGCACCTGCGCTCGGTCGGGTGGGTCGGCTTGCTTCGTCTTCGAGCACCTTCGGCTCGGGCGGCGCCTCGGCGACCGTGGCGAGCGGACCCGGTTCTTGCGTGACCACGAGGCGCTGGGCGTTGACCAGCAGGACCTGGCCGCGCGTCAGCACGGGGTAGCTCGCCGCGGATCCAAGCGTCGTCACCGTAACGCTGACATCGTCGTCGCACGTGGAATCGGCCGATGCGGGAGCTCCCGCGAGCGTGGCGAGCAGCAAGGCAACTCCGAGCGGGGCCAAAACGATTCGCAGCATGCCCGCTATCGTACGCCTCGATCGGGCGGTCGTCACGCGGCAGGCGCCCCAGGAACGTCGAAAACTACGGGGTAATCGCCAAAGCGTGGTTCTGTGGGCTCGAATTCGAATGCATCGTGAGTCTACGCATCCGCCCGTCCCGGTCGGGCTTCAGCTGCCGCGGCCCGCGAGCATCGAAGCTCGGCCGCAGCCGAACATCTTCATTCCTCAGTTCACGAGCGCGCGCGCCGCGCAAAGCTGGTGGATTCGCACAATCAATCGGGCCGGCGGATCTCTCGAGCCGGTGGGGCGCCCCAACTCAGACCTATGGTGGGAACGCGCCAAGCGCCGCAATCCCGAAGCGGGTGATCCGACTCCCGAGACTCGAGCGGCGCTCGACGCCTTCACGGCCTCTCTGAGTCAAGATGCCGCGCTGAGCTTCATTGGAAAGATCGCCGCCTGGATCGACTGCACGCGCATGGCGGGGACGCACCTTCGCGTGGAACATGCACTGCGGGAAAATCCCGACGTCGAACACGCAGAGCTCCCGCCGCCGATCTTCGTCCTCGGACTATTCCGAAGCGGAACGACGGTGCTTCACCGCCTTCTTGGCAAAGACCCGGAGAACCGAACCCTCCCCCACTGGGAAAGCTTCGACCCCTCTCCCTCGCCGGACGGGCCAAGGCGGGCACAGCGAAGCCTTTCGCGCTCCCTGATGCTTGCTGACTTCATTTCCCCCCAGGTCAAGGCGATCCATCCGATGGATGCCTATCAGACCGACGAGTGCCGAGGGATGTTCACCAACGTCTTCCGAACACCACAGCTCAACGTGCAGTTCCGCGTGCCTAGCTACCTCGACTGGCTGTTCGGCGAGAACGCCGAGGTTGCGTACATGCATCACCGTCGTCAGCTGCAGCTCGCATTTCATCAACGACCTCGGGGCAAGCGGCTCGTGTTGAAGGACCCGACGCATACGTTCTTCGTCGACGCGATTCTCCGCGTCTACCCGAACGCGAAGTTCATCTTCATCCATCGCGACCCAGTCGAGACGCTCAGCTCGGTCTGCAGTCTCTACGCCTACACGCGTTCGATCTTCAGCAGCGACGTCGATGCCTTCGATCTCGGCGCTGAGCTCTCCGGAAGCTACCTGATGAACCGCCTGGAATCGGCCGTTGCGTCAGTCGACAGACTCGCGGAGGGACGCGTGGCTCACGTTCGTGCCCCGGACCTGAGCCGCGACGCCGTGCGAGCGATTTCTCAAGCATATCAAACGCTTGGCCTCACGCTTGGAGACGAAGCTCGACGGGCCATGCGCGGATACCTCGACGAAAAGAAAGCCAACCGAGGCCCGAGGCACGTGCACACGGTCGAAGGCTTCGGGCTCGACGCCGACGAGATTCGAGAGCGTTTCGACGACTACTGCCAGCGATTTGATCTCGCGTCATAGTGGGCCGATGCCGGCGGACACGCGCAAGCTCAGAGTCATCCAGTGGTACACGGGCGAGATCGCCCGCCATCAGATTCGAACCATGGCGCGGTCGCCGTCGCTCGAGCTCGTCGGCGCCTTCGTGCATCACGAGGAAAAGGTCGGAACCGATGCAGGCACCCTTGCCGGAATCGAACCGCTCGGCGTGCTGGCGACCAACGACATGCAAGAGATCCTCGCGCTCGACGCAGACTGCGTGCTCTACAACCCGCCAACCGAACACTACGACGAGATCATTCCGATCCTCGAGAGCGGTAAGAACGTCATCAGCATCATCGCCGGATGGAACCCGAAGAAGCGAAAGAGCTTTGCGAAGGTGCTCGAGGCTTGCGAAAAAGGTCAGTCATCGCTTTACGGAACCGGGCTGAACCCGGGACTCAGCTATGAGCTCGCGCTGCTCGGCTCTTCGATCTGCACCGACGTCGAGTCGATCTACATCAAGACGTGCGAACCGCAGTCGACCCTCAGCGAGGTCTTCCTACGCATGTTCGGATTCGGCAAGACCGAGGAAGAGCTCGCCGGTGGCGCGCGAAGCGCGTACGGAATCTTTGCTCGAAGCCTTCACCAGGTCACCGACCTGCTCTGCGAAGAGCTCGGGCTTCTGCACGACGGCACCGACTTCACCTACGAGTTCGAGCCGGCGACGAAGGACTACGACGACAAGATGGTGGTGAAGACGGGCACGATGGCCGGCCTTCTGCTCAAGGCGTCGACGACGTACGAGGGCGAGCCAGTTGCCACGATCGAGCTGAGGTTCCTGTTGGGCGAGGAGTACGTACGACCGGAGTGGCTTGCCGAAGGGCCGAGCCAGGGGTGGATCGAGGTCGACGTGCGCGGGACGCCAGGCAGCCGGCTCACCCACGAGATCTACGCCGACGACCACCTCATCGGAACCTGGGCGACAGGCACGAAGGCGATCGCGGCGATCCACGACGTTTGTGCTGCAAAACCCGGGCTCGTCTCGCCAACCGACCTGCCACTTTCGAAGAAGACGATACTCGACTAAACGCCTCAGATGGCAGCAAATGACGATTTAATGGCCGGCGGTACGGTGTATCGCTTACGCTGAAGCGAGCATCCTCGGGGTCACGATGAGGCGATTCGCCTCGCGGAGGATTGGTCTGATGTCGTTTTTGAACCCTGTCTTCACCGCCGGCACCACGAGCTACCGAGACGGCAAGCGCTTCGCCTGGCTCAGCGCGATCGCCGTTCCGGCGCTGATCGGCTGCGCGCCGCTGTTCTATGTGTGGACCGGATCGGTAGCGTCGCTGCTGATTCCGTTCGTGTTGGTGTACGGCGTCATTCCTCTGCTCGACCTGGTGATGGGCCAAGACGTCAACAATCCCCCCGAAGAGATCGTCCCGCTGCTCGAAGCCGATCCCTACTACCGGTGGGCAACCTACGCGCTCGTACCCGTGCTCTGGACTGCGTTCTTGGTGAACGCTTGGTTCGTCGGCACCTACGACCTGCCGTGGACGGGAGTCCTCGCGGCCGCGATCAACGTCGGCCTCCTATGTGCCTTTGCGATCAACCTCGGGCACGAGATGGGTCACAAGAAGACCAAGCTCGAACGAAACCTTGCGTCGGTGACGTTGGCGATGGGAGCGTACGGACACTTTCCCATCGAGCACAATCGCGGCCACCACCGTCACGTGGCAACGCCGGAGGACACCGCGTCGTCACGCATGGGCGAGGGTCTCTACCGGTTTGCGCTTCGAGAGCTTCCGGGTGGCTTCTTCCGAGCCTGGCGGTTCGAGGCAGGTCGGCTCGAGCGCCACGGTCAGCGGGTCTGGTCGCTCCACAACGAGATCCTTCGAAGCGCGCTGATTACGGTCGTCGTATCGGTGGCACTCGTGGCAACGTTCGGCTGGATCATGGTTCCCTACCTTGCCGTCGCCTACTTCGCCGGTGCGTTTCATCTGACCATGGCAAACTACGTGGAGCACTACGGACTGCTTCGGCAGAAGCGGCCCAACGGTCTCTACGAGCGGTGCCAGCCGCACCATTCGTGGAACAGCAACCACATCGTTTCAAACTGGGCCCTCTACCATCTTCAGCGCCACTCGGACCACCACGCGAACCCGGGCCGTCGCTACCAGTCCCTTCGTCATTTCGACGACCTTCCGACGCTTCCGAGCGGCTACTTCGGCATGTTCTGGCTCGTCGTGGTCCCGCCACTCTGGTTTCGGGTCATGGATCCGATCCTCCTCGAGCACACGAACCGGGACCCGCGCCTCATCAACTTCGACCCGAAGCGCAAGGACGCGCTGATCGCGAAGTACGGGCTGGTCGATGAGGCCACCGCCCCCGAGCAGCTCGCCGCCTGAACCCGAGCGCAAAGCCGACCGTTGATCGGTTCGAAGGACGACCATATGGTCGGCCCGAGCCATGCGCCTGTCCCGCGAATCCACGGTTACCCTCGACGCTTCGCAGCTCAGCCGCTCGGTACATCCGACGTACGCGAGACTCCTCGTCGCCGAGTTGAAGCGGCGCGGCTTCAGCAACGACGCGGTTTTCGCCGAATCTCGGACCGGATGGGAACAGCTGCTCGCCGAGGATCGACTCGTGAGCCTCGAACGGTTTCGCACCCTGGCGCGACGCGGAATGGCGCTTACAGAAGAGCCATGGCTCGGCCTCCCCGTCGGGCGCTCGACTCAGGTTTCGTCGCACGGACCCCTGGGCTACGCGATCGTGGCCGGCCCGAGCACCCGGGAGACCCTTCGCCTGCTCGAGCGCTACTCGGAGCTCCGGCTTCAGATTGCGAAGTTCCACGTGGTCGAGGCGCGAGAGCGCACCCAGCTCGTCGTCGAAGAGGTCGTCGAGTGGGGCAACATCACCGAGTACGTGTCGCATCACGTCGTCGGCGCGATGTCGCGCGCGTTCGAAACCATCACCGGGGCCCCGCTAACCGGATCGAAGGTCCTTTTTCCTTTCCCGAAAACACCTTGGTCCGACCGCTATCGTGAGCATCTGGAGGGGTTCTCGATCGAGTTCGACGCGCCTTCGCTGGTCATCGACTTGCCGGCAAGCGTCACGTCCGCGCCCTGCATCACCGCGGACGCCGATGCCTATGAGCACGCGATCCGGCTGGTTGCGCGGGAGGCCGCTCGCCATCGCGACGACGCCGACGTTGCACGACGCGTCCTCTCGAAACTGCTCGAACACGAGGGCGACTACCCGACGCTGCAGACGATGGCGAAGTCGTTGTCGATGTCCGAACGCACCCTGATTCGCAAACTGAAGGCCGAGGACACCTCGTATCAGCGACTTCTCGACGACGTGCGACAAGAGCTCGCGCTCTGGTATCTGCGGAAGACCGACCTGCCGGTCGAAGCCGTCGCCGACCGGCTCGGCTACCGCGACACCACCAACTTCAGTCGCACGTGCCGCCGCTGGTTTGGAGTGACGCCGAAGACGCTTCGCAGGGCCGACACTCCCTGAAACCGCGTCGTTGGGCCTTTACGCATCGTGCTTCCCGTCGATAATCGAGCCACGCATGTATACGAGACCCAAATACTCAGCCGCGATCATGGCGCAGTGGACGTTCAGGGACACGTTGTTCCTCGCGGTCATCGCCACCCTCCCCGTCGTGGCCTACGAGCTCTTCGATCAGAAATGGATTCATCTCCCTTGGCTGCCGATCGCGGTCGTCGGCACCGCCGTCGCCTTCATTCTGAGTTTTCAGAACAATGCGAGCTACGACCGCATGTGGGAGGCGCGGAAGATTTGGGGAGGCGTCGTCAACGTATCGCGCGCTTGGGGATTCGGGGTGAAGGATTTCATCACCAACACGTTCTGCGAGCCCAAGCGTTCCGAGGAAGAGCTTCACGCGATTCACGCGGAGCTCATCTCGAGGCATGTGGCGTGGCTCACCGCGTTTCGCCATTCGATGCGGCAGCCACGGCCCTGGGAGGTTCAACTCCGCGTCGCGTCGAATCAGCAGTGGGCCGAAGCGATTGGAGTCGTTGAACACCGGGTGAGTCTCGAAGAAGAGCTGAGAGGCGACATCGCCGAGGAAGAGATCGAGTACCTGCTCGCCAAGACCAACAAGGCCACGCAGCTCCTCGGGATCCAGTCGAAAAGACTGCGAGAGCTTCGCGACGAAAACCTCGTCGACGACTTTCGTCATGTCGAGCTGCAGGAGCTCCTCGACGAGCTGGTCGCGCTACAAGGCAAGAGCGAGCGCATCAAGAACTTCCCCTATCCTCGGCAGTACGCGACGTTGAACCAGACCTTCCTCTGGATCTTCATCATCCTTCTGCCGTTCGGGGTGATGACCGAGTTCGACAAGATTGGAAACAACGTAGCCGATTCGTTTCCACTGATCGGAGAGTACTTCGTATGGTTCAGCATCCCGTTCGCCGTGATGGTGATGTGGGTGTTCCACACGATGGAGCGCATCGGACGAGTGACCGAAAACCCGTTCGAAGGCACCCCGAACGACGTCCCGATCACGACGATCTCACGAGGCATCGAGATCGACCTCCGAGAGATGATCGACCAGGACCCCGCGACGATTCCCGCCCCTATCCCGGCGAAGCGCGACACGCAGACCTAGTCGTAGAGCATGCCGTAGCTCAGGCGTCGGCCTGCTGCGCGGCGGCGATCCCCTCTTCGACGTTGACCCGACTCAGGAGAAAGCCACCGACAAGGAACAGGATTGAAAGAGACAGAATGCCGTCACGCTCGTCGGCTCCGGGAATGAGCTTGGGGGTGAAGGCGATCAGCAAGGGGCCGAAAATCGTTGCGAATTTCCCGACCATGTTGAAGAAGCCGAAGAACTCTGCGGTCTTCGAGACCGGTACCATCCGGGCGTAGAGAGACCGCGACAGGCTTTGAACGCCGCCCTGTACGAGCCCGATGGCGACGGCAAGCACGTAGAAGTCGCGGTCGCTGTCGAGGAAGCGCCAGGCATAGACGATGGCCACGAGGTACACCGCGATGCCGATCAGCGTGGCGGGCTTTGGGCCGATGCGCTGCCCGAGCGCTCCAAACGCGAGCGCGGCTGGAAAGGCGACGAACTGCGTGAGAAGCAGCGCGGTGATCAGCGCGCCCTGGTCGAGGCCGAGCACCCGGTCGCCGAAGAACACCGCGGTCTTGATGACGGTATTGACGCCGTCGATGTAGATCCAGTACGCGACGAGAAAGAGGAGAAGTACGCGGAAGCTGCGGATCTCCTTGAACGTGGTTGCGAGCTGTCGAAGCCCCTGCCGGACCGCCTGCCCCGCGGACGCCTGATCCTCCGTCGGAGTCTCGGTCACCCAGCGCAGAAGCGGGATGGTGAACACGGCCCACCACACCGACACGCTCAGAAACGACGCTTTCACGGCTTCGCCCGCACCGCCGAGGCCAAACCACTCGGGCTTCTGCACCATCAGGACGTTGACGAGGAAGAGAAGGCCGCCTCCGATGTAGCCCGCGGAGTATCCAAGCGCGGAAACCAGGTCGAGCTCGTGCTCCTCGGCGACGTCGACGAGCATCGAATCGTAAAAGACGTTGGCGCCCGAGAACCCAACCGTGCCGAGCCCGTAGAGGAGTAGGCCCATCCACCACGCGCCGGCGTGGACCCAGACGAGCCCGGCGGTCATCAGAATGCCGAGCGCCGCGAAGAAGACGAGGAACTTCTTGCGACTACCACCTCGGTCGGCGACCGCGCCGAGGATCGGTGCCGACACCGCGATCACCGCGCTGGCGGCAGCCAACGTCAGGTTGAAGTAGAACTGCGATTCCTCGGTGCTGATCTCTTTGGTGATCGCGCTGTAAAAGACCGGGAAAAACCCGGCCATCACCGTCGTCGCAAACGCCGAGTTCGCCCAGTCGTAGAACGCCCATCCGACGACGGGCCTGCGTTTCAGCACGCGCTTGAGTGAGGCGGGCTCGGCCATGGCGGGGACCATAGCCGATCGTTCTCTGAAATCTCAGGAATCCTCAGGGGGTCGGCAACGCGTAACGCCAGACGTCGTTGTCGACCCGGAGGTAGTTGTCGGGGTCGGTGAAGTCGAACGTTTCCCGGTCGCCACCGAACGTGTAGATGACGTTGCCGACGGCGATGCCCTCGAAGTCGTACTTGATGTCGTCGGTGCTCTCGGCGTTCCATGGCGAGTCGCTCACCTGCTCCCAGTCTGCACCGTCCGGGCTCACCCAAACGTCCATCGGGTTTTCGGGAAGCCCAAAGCCGCCCCAGCACACGATGTTCCCGAACGACACCGCACACTGATGGCCGGGCCGCGGCGACCAGCCTGCAGACTCGGTCACGAGCTCCCAGCTGGCGCCGTCCTGCGAGCGCCAGACGTCGTTGAAGTAAGGAAGCTCGCAGGGCTCTGGCACACAGAGGAACCCAGCTTCGCCACCGAGCAAGTACATGAAGTCGTCTTTCACGACGACGACGGCCCCGGCGCGAGGCGTCCATGGGGCGTCGTCCGTCATCTGCTCCCATGTGGCGCCGTCGGCGGACTTCCAAACGTCGTTGTAGTACTCGCGTTCGGGTCCACCCGGCCCAATGATCGACTCGTCGTCGAACTGGGAGCCGCCAAAAATGTAGATCTCGTCGCGGAACGTGACCGCGCGAAGGCCGGCGCGCCCCGTCCACCCCGCGTCACTCGTGAGCTCGGTCCAGGTGACGCCGTCCTCGCTCGACCATACGTCGTTGAAAAAGTTGCTGGTCGCGCCGAGCTCGAGCGGAAAGTCTTGCCCACCGAGCACGAACATCGAGTTGCCCTTCACGACCGTCTGGAAGTAGGCACGCGGCGCCCAGTGGCCCGGCGTATCGCTTTCCAACACACGCTCCCAGGTCACCCCCTCGTCGTCGCTGACCCAGACATCCGCCCAGAATTCGCTGGCTCCTGGAATCGGAAACGGAAGCGATTCGGGGTCGAGCGGCGTCCGACCGCCCATTAGATAGAAACGTCCGCCGAGCTCGACCGTATGCAGACCAGCCCGGGCGGCCCAGGGCGCATCGCCGTTGAGCTCGGTCCACTCGAAGGTGGTGAAATCGACCTCCGAGCCGGGCGGCGTCCCCGGCCCGTCGTCGCCGTCGCTCCCACAG
>CBFCWN010000037.1:0-34433 GCA_965601515.1 uncultured Myxococcales bacterium
GCTCGACCGGCGAGGGTGCGCTCAGCCACAGTCGCCAGGCCATGGCGGGTCCGTCGGTCAGTGCGTCGTTGGAGTGCGTGGCGACCGGAAGGATCTCCCGTTCGAATCGAGCGAACGCGGACTTCCAGTCGCCGACTGCGATCTCGAACACGGCCATGTGCCATTGAAGATGCGTCCAGTCGCTGCCGACGCCCTGGTTCCGGTTCAGCCAGTCGCCCAGCAGCCGGTGGCCGAGCTCATGCCGCTTCTCGTCCAGCATCCGGTGCGCCATGACGTGCGCTTCACCGGCGTCGCCGTGAGAGAACACGCCAAAGCCACTCACATCGCGGCTCGTCGTGCGCGGCATGAGCTCGACGTTCACGACGCCCTCTTGCTTTCGTTGAGGCGACGCGCTCGGGTGACCACGTAGGGGCGAGGCACCACGATGCCCGTGCCGTTTCGGTGAGCTTCGTGAAACGAGATGAAGTCGTCTTTGAGCGACTGTGCCTGGTCATCGTTCAGCGTCTCGAGCAGCGTGACCACGGGTCCGAAGCCCACCGAAAACGTCGCCCATGCTTGTTCGGTGCTCTTCGGGCGGAAGAGAGACGTACCCACCTCGAAGTCGAGTTCGAAAGAGCCGCCGAGAAGCTCGCTGACTCGGGAGGTCTTGCCCCACTCGAAAGGAGAAGGCGCAGGGTTGGCCTCGGCGGGCTTGTACGTGCGAATCAACTTGAACATCTCGTCGACGCTCCCGCCCGCAGCCCAGTTGGCGAGTGAGACTCGGCCGCCCGGGCGGACGACGCGCGCCAGCTCCGAAGCGACTGCCTCGGGGTTTCGCGCAAACATCGTCCCGAACGTCGAGATCACGGCGTCGAAGTGGTGGTCGGGAAACTCGAGAGCCTCGGCATCTCCAACCCTGAAGTCGATTCCCGAGCCATTGCTCAACGTCTTCGCGGCTTCGATGACCGCCGCGCCGAAGTCGATCCCGGTCACTGTGGCGCCGCGCTTCGCGATCGCGCGGGCCGCCCAGCCGGTGCCCGTCGCGATGTCGAGAATTCGTTCGCCCGGTTTTGGGTCGAGCACGTCGACGGCGTGCTCGATGGCGTCGGCAATGCCTCGGCTGACTTGGTCGTAGCCTTCGCCTCCCGCGCCCCAGGTGCGAGCGGCTTGAAGATTGGTCGAAAGAACGGTTTCGGTGGTCATAGCGGTCTCCTCTGTGATGGTCAGTCCCGCTGGGGACATCTTCATCTTCGAGCGCCGCCGTTTATCGACCGTCAGAGCCAGGGTCTTTGTGGCGTCTATTCTTCGTCTATAATCCGTGGACGATGGGCAAGACGGTTCGCCTCAACGTGCTCGGGCCCTTCCAAGGGCAGTGGTCCGATGGCGCGCCGCTGGAGGTAACCGGCAAGAAAATCCAGGGGTTACTGGGCTATTTGGCCGTCGAGAACGCCCGCCCTCACCGACGGGAGCAAGTGGCGGCCCTCCTTTGGAGCGAAACGGGGGACGAGCGCGCTCGCCACAACCTCCGCCAGGCGCTCTCGAAGATTCGTCGGGTCTGTGGGCCTGTGATCGCATCGGTCGGCGATAGCCTCGAGCTCGATCTGGACCTCTGCTCGGTCGACGTGCGCGACTTCACGAGCTTGGCCCGAAGCACCGATACCGAAGACCTCGCGCGTTGCATGGCGCTTTACCGCGACGATTTGCTCGACGGCTTGGTGTTGCGCGAGGCGCTCTACGACGAGTGGCTTCTTGGCGCGCAGCATCAACTCCGTCGCACCGCATGCGAGGTCATCGAACGGCTCGGCGCCCGTCTTGCCGATGAAGATCGCGCGGACGAGGCCATCGACGTACTCAATCGTCGCATCGTCATGGACCCGGCGTGCGAGTCTGCGCATCGGCATCTGATGGAGCTCTACGACCGCATCGGACGGCGGTCGGACGCGCTGAGGCAGTACCAGTACCTGACCGAAGCGCTCGACCAACAGCTTGGTGCTACGCCGGATCGAGAGACCGTTTCGGTCTTCGAGCGCATTCGCGGCGGTGGTAAACCCGCGTCGACCGCATCAACGCGACCCGCGCCTGTGGAACGAGCGATCCACGTCGAGCACGAGCTCCCCACCGTAGCCGTCCTTCCGTTCGACAATTTATCGAAGCCTGACGATGACTACTTCGTCGACGGAATGGTCGAGGACATCATCATGGCGCTGTCACGCTTCAGCTCGCTGATGGTGATTTCGCGCGGTTCGACCTTTGCTCCGCGTCCCAGAGACCTGCCGGACCGTGACGTCGCCAACGAGCTGGGTGCCCAGTTCCTCGTTCGCGGAAGCGCACGCCGCGCGGGGAACCAAGTGCGCATCAGTGTGCAGCTGCTCGATGCGCTCGCTGGGTCGACGCTGTGGGCGCATCGCTTCGACCGCGAGATCGAGGATGTGTTCGTCGTGCAGGATGAGCTCTCCTCGACGATCGTATCGACTCTGGCGGGGAGGGTGGAGGCGGCCCGGCTTGCCAAAGCTCGCCGTGCGCCTCCCGAGCGGCTCGACTCGTACGACTACATCCTGCGCGGCAAGGAGCACCATCACCGCTACACCCACCAAGATTGCCGTTTGGCCATCGAGATGTTCGAGCGCGCCGTCGATCGCGACCCGAGTTATTCGCAGGCTCACGCCTGGCTCGCCTGCGGGCTGGGCCAAGCGATGGGGTTCGAACCGGACGAATACGACGCGCTTCTCGACCGGGCCGAGTTGGCGGCAGGCCGCGGCTTGGAGCTCGATGCGTGCGACAGTGAATGCCTTCGGATCCTTGCGCAGATTGCGATGCTTCGAGGAAATCTAGAGTCCGCGATCCGGCATCAGGAGCGGGGTTTGTTCCTCAATCCGAATGACGATCGTTCGGTATGCGCCATGGGCGAGTTCCTTTCGTTCTCGGGGCGTTCCGAAGAAGCGGAGGCTTGGATCCGAAAGGCGATTCGGCTGAATCCGTTCCACCCCCCAAGTTACTGGTCGCACCTCGCGCGAGCTCTCTTTCACCTGGGCCGCTTCCAAGAGTCTCTGGACGTTCTCAAGAACGTACAGTCGCCCCGCGTTCGCGAACGGGCCTTTCAAGTTGCCGCGAGCCACCGGCTCGGCGATGCGAGCGCGACCGAGCGACACTTGAAGGGGCTCCTCGAACGGAAGCCTGACTTTGACCCCGCCAGATTCGTCGGCGCACTCCCATACGAAGACGACGATGACCGCCAGTCTCTTCTCGACGCGCTGACTGCGGCGATGGCATGAACGTTCCACCGCTCAAAGCGCACCGCCGGGAGCCACCGATGCCTGAAGTAGGATGGGCACATAGCGCCAGGCGAAACACGAGAAGCCTGCGAACCAACTTGCGCCCGACACGAGGAGCATGGCGCGCGCGTCCGGGGCGACGATGACCAGTACTCTCGATACCGCTGCGACCGTGATGAAGACGTAGGCCGCGGTTAGGGCGGGGTGACCGTGGAGCGGCCTCCCGGTGTGGCCGAGTGCGGCGCGTCCTGCAATCGCGACGATCATCGTGGCGATGGCACCGACCGACAACGCGTGGATGCCCGCGCTGGCCGGCCACCCTCCGAGCGCGGAACCTGCCATGAGAAGCACGCCGATGGGGACCCACAGGAAGCCCACATGAAGGATGAAGACGAACGGCTCCTTTCGCGCACGAAGTCCCCGCCACCGGGAAAGGCGCGCGAGAAGCAGGGTTCCGCTGAGGAGACCAATGAGTCCCACGATGATCGGGGGGACCGGAAGCAGTGTGAGGACGGCGAACACTACGAGGACGACCGTGGCGGCGAGGTCCAGACGGTCGAACGACGGGGGGCCGCTTCCCCCGGCTCCTTGGCGTCTAAGCCAGTTCCCCGTAAATGCCGGAACCACCCGACCGCCGATGAGGGCGATTAACAGGACAACGACCCAAAGCCCTCCGAGGAGCGCGGGATCTACCCAACTCGGCCGTCCCCCGATGCCGGCGTAGAACGCTGCGTTCGCGCACGCGAAGAGCCCCAGCAGGACGAGCACCTTGTAGTTCCGCTGATTGCGTGATGCGACCACCTCTCGAGTCATCAGCGCGAGCAGCAGCACGTCGTAGCCAAGGTCGGCCGAGGCGGCGGCTGGGACCAGCCAATTGGAGCCGGGGCCGGACGGCAGGAACAAGAACAGTCGGGCGTTCAGCCAGAGGAGGGACAACGCCAGGAGCGGTCCTCCCGCGACCGGAGCCCTCTTCGTCCACGTGGCCACCGCCGTGAGGAGAAAACCGCCGACCGCGGCGCCCGCGAAACCGAACACCATCTCATGCGCATGCCACCAAATCGGATTGCTGCTGAAGACGAGAGGAAGGGGGATCCACCCCACCCAGGCAAAGACCCACAGCGGCACGGCGACCAGCGCGTACAGCACGCAAAGCAGAAACAACGGGCGAAACGCGTAGCTAAACAGCACGGCCATCCGAACCAACGCCCGCCAGTGTCCCCCGCCCACCCCAACCCAACAAGGGGACACGCGGGGCACCCAGAACCAAAGCAATTCCAGTACTTTACAAACCAAACCGCGCGATTCGCGAGAAACACAGGCTTTATCACAGGCCGCGCGGCCTGTTGTGTCGCGATCTGCCGAGAGCTACCGTCGCGTGCGAATGATCAGGGGACTCCACTGCAGCATGCGGACGAGCTTCCGGGTCCATGCTGCAGGAGCGTTCGCCGGCCTTATCATGGCCGGGTGTCTAATGATGGCGGTTGGTGTGGGAGCGGATAGCGGGACCATCGTCGAGGAGTCGACGGGGACCAAGTTCGACGAGATGACCCGGAGCGACGGGAGGGCCTACCGGTGCCTGGGGGTCGGCGTCCGAAAGCTGGCCTTCGTAACGGTGTATGCGCTCGCCTTTTGTGTCGACGCTGCGCACGCCGATACGGCCGTCAGCGACTACGTGAAGAAGCATCACGCGGGGCTCCGGGGAAAGCCCCTTGCCGAAGCTCTTCAGAAAGACTCGAGGTTTTTCGAGACGCTTGCCCAAACGAAGCACAGCCGGCTCGTCATCATGAAGATGCAGCGAAACGTGAGCCAGAACCAGCTAAGAAGCACACTCCGGCGCTCGTTGAGCCCGCTCGTGCCTGAGGCAAAGCTCGACGAGCTCGATGCGGCGATTACGAAGGGCGCCAAGAAGGGCCAGGTGGTGACGATCTCGGCGGCCGGTCCGAAGCTCACGGTAAACGTCGCCGGTGAGGTCAACGTGGTCGACGATGCAGACGTCGCGCGCAACCTGTTCCTGGTGTGGCTCGGCACCGACAGCGTCAGCCCAAGCCTCCGCAACGACATCGCGCGCCGCGCCGCAGGGGACACGCGGGGTACCTAGAACCGTTGCAATTACAAGATCTTGCAAACCAAACCGCGCGATTTGCGAGAAACGCGGGCTTTGTCACAGGCCGCGCCGGCCGTGCGGTGGGCGTCTAGAAGGCGCAGCCGTCGGGTTGCGGGGCGGCCTCGGCGAGCTCGGGGGCGAGGGGGGCGGGGATGGCGGAGTCCGCCGCGAATCCAGCCGCCGGAGACCCGGAGTAGGCGACACCTCCGTAGCCTGCTTCGTTCATGTGACCTCGCACGATCGCGTCTGTCGTCTCCTGGAGGTCGACCGGTCCGCCACTCCGCGTGAATGGCTGCTCGTCGACGTGGCTGTGCGCCAGGACTCGCCGATAGATGAGCTCGCCGTCTGGGGTGATCACCTCCCACCAATCGGCGTACTGGTCGCACCCGGTGTCAGGACTGCGGAGGGTGACTGAAAACGTGTATGCGCCCGGGGCCCCGCTCACGCGTACGCCGACCACGTCCGCGGATACCTCGTCCCCAGGTTCTGGCTCAGGCGCTGGAGTCGGAGGCCCGGCCTCTTCCGGCTCGGTCGGAGTGGAATCTCCGCCGGGGGAGGACTCGGGGCTTGAACACGACGGGCCGAGAGTCATCGCCATGACGACGCCCCAGCACGCCAGCAGATAGATCTTGTTGCGTCGAGCCTTCGTCATCGTGGCCGCCCGTAGAATACACGGGAGCTGTCGGATGTCTCACCGGCTCGCAGAACCGCCGCGCTTCCGGAGCGAAACGAGCGAGCGGGCGGTGGCGTCTGCGCCCGGGCCCGCCCGCACCTCGACGTCACGGGGGCCGAGCGGTTCTCCGTCGGCCGACAGAACACGGACGCCGGCGATGCGGCGGCCCGTCTTGCGTTCACGAAGGTCGAGTCGAAGCCCCCGTCCGTTCGGACGCCATTTGTCGCCCCACTGCATGAGCGAGATCATGACGGGGTAGAGCTCGAGCCCTTTCTCGGTGAGCCGGTACTCCACCGACCGCCCGTCGAGCGCCGAAGTTTCCCGCAATAGGACTCCGGCGTCGGTAAGCTTCTTCAGGCGCGCGCTGAGAACGCTGGTGGAGATACCGAGCTGCTTCTCAAACTCGTCGAACGTGCGCATTCCGTGGAATGCGTTCCTCAGGATCAACAGCGTCCACCACTCTCCGATGAGCTCGAGCGTCTGAGCGACGCTGCAATCCATATCTGCCCACGAGGACCGCGACACGGCCGCCCCTATTTCGCTGCGGTGGGCTGCGCGCCGGGGTTGCCCTCGACGATGCCGCGAAGGCGACCCTCAACAAGAGCATTGGCCTCGCGCATGATCCGATCGATGAGCTCTTTGCAGGTCGGAATGTCGTGAATGAGGCCGGCGACCATCCCACACGACCACGCGCCCGCATCCATGTCGCCTTCCATCATGATGCGCGGGTAGACCCCTGCGACCTCCTCGATGATGTCTTCGAACTTCAGGTCGGCGCCGAGCTTCTGCTCCTTTTCGAGAAGGCGTTCCACCGCGGCGTTGTTCAGGACCCGCTCGGTGTTCCGCAACGGTCGCATGACCAGCCGAGTGTCGAGCTCGCTGGCTGCGACAATCGCCTGCTTCACGTTCTCGTGGACGGGCGCTTCCTTCGTCGCGATGAAGCGCGTACCCATGTTCATGCCCTCGGCGCCCATGGCGAGCGACGCAACGAGCGACCGTGCGTCCGCCATGCCGCCCGAGGACACAAACGGAATCTTGAGCTCTTCGGCGGCCCGAGGCAGCAGGATCATATTCGGAATGTCGTCCTCACCGGGATGCCCGCCGCACTCGAACCCGTCGACCGAGACGGCATCGCAGCCAATTTTCTCAGCCTTGAGCGCATGCCGAACCGACGTGCACTTGTGGATCACTTTGACGTCCGCCTCGTGAAGCTTCGGCAGATACGGCTCCGGATTGCGTCCCGCGGTCTCGACGATTCGCACGCCGCCGTCGAGAATGGCATCGATGTACCCGGGGTAGTCGGGCGAGGTCACCGTGGGCAGGAATGTCAGGTTCACCCCAAACGGCTTGTCGGTCATGTCCCGACACTTCGCGATTTCGTTCGCCAGGTCTTTCGGAGTCTTCTGAGTCAGCCCCGTGATGATGCCGAGCCCGCCGGCGTTCGAGACCGCCGAGGCGAGCTCCGCAAAGCCCACGTAATGCATGCCCCCCTGAATGATGGGGTGCTCGATGCCAAAGAGTTCGGTAATGCGTGTTTTCACGGTGCGCCTTTCGAGCGGAGAAAATAACTTCGGTTACAGAAGTCATATCACGGAGGGCATCGACGACAACCGGCATTGCCTCCGGGCTTCCCGGCACCGAAGCATCGTGAACCATCGTGCTGACGGATTGGATTCGGGGACACTTCGGGCGGCTACGATCTATAGTCCCGAAAGGAGGCCGGAATGAACGATCCTAGCTACGCATTTTCGAAGAAGCTCGACGGCGTGACGGTCGAGGAGGCTCTCGACCGAGTCGCGGACGCGCTCAAAGCGAATGGCTTTGGCGTGCTCACGAAGATCGACGTCCAAGATACGTTGAAGAAGAAGATCGACGTCGACTTTAGGCCGTACGTCATTCTCGGAGCGTGCAACCCCAAGCTCGCGCACAAGGCGCTCCAGAACGAACCGTCGATCGGTCTCTTGCTGCCCTGCAACGTCGTGGTGCAGGAAGCCGATGGCGGCGCACTGGTGTCGTTCGCGGATCCGAAAGCCATGTTCGAGCTCGTCCCAGACGCCCCCATCGAAGACGTCGCGACCGAAGCACGTCGCCTCCTCGAAAACGCAAAAGACCAGCTCTAGGGGACACGCGGGGTGCCTAGAACCCCAGCGACTCTAGTCGACGGCCACCGGTCGGAAGATCGAACGCCGTCGTCGGGCCGTACAACGCACGCCCGCGCCACTGGGCAGTGAAACGGTTGCCTCGGAGTGTTTGCCAGGTCACTCCTCGATCATGCTGGTCGCGCAAGAAAGGAAACGATTGATCTGTGCGTTGCTCAAGGGCATCGAGACCGGCGATCCGGCCTCGGTCACGGTCGTCGATGAGGAACGGTACATCCAGCACAATCCCCAGACCGCTGAGGGTAGCGAAGGGCTCGCCGATCTCTTTGCTCGGCTCTCCAAGACCAATCCACGTGTGAACGTCGTGCGAGCGTTCGCCGATGGCGACTACGTCTTCGCTCACACCGAGTACGACTTTTCGACCAGGAGGATCGGGTTCGAGGTCTTTCGCTTTGAGGGCGATCGAGCCGTCGAGCACTGGGACAACATCCAGCCGAGGCGCGGTCCGAATCGTTCCGGCCGCAGTATGGTCGACGGGCCGACGGCGCCGAGCGATCTGGACCGCACCGAGGCGAACCGACGTCTCGTGCAAGCCCTCGTCAAAGACGTTTTCATCGGGCGTTCTCTCGAGCTGCTGCCGGATTACTTCGATCGGAACGGGTTCGCCCAACACTCGCCCGACCTACAGGACGGTATCGACTCTCTCCGGGATGCACTCGAAGCGACGGCAGATGGGGCGCCCGTGATCGGCTACAAACGCCTTCACCGCACCCTCGCGGAAGGGTCTTTCGTCCTGACGGTGTGTGAAGGCGAGCTGGCCGGCACCCACTCTGCGTTCTACGACCTCTTCCGCATCGCTGACAGAAAGGTCGTCGAGCACTGGGACACGATCGAGTCAGTCGCCCCGAAGTCGGAGTGGAAGAACCACAACGGGAAGTTCTGAAAGCTGCGGCCCCCCGCGGCCGTCTAGCCGGGCCCCGCCTGGCTCACCCATTCCGCGATCGAGGGTCTGAAACGCCAAAGATTGGCGAGCTTACTCCGCGCTTTTGGCAAATCACGCGGGTTGGTTTGCAAGTGGTTGGAATCGCCGGGGTTCTGGGGGCCCCGCGTGTCCCCATCAACGGCGGAGGGCGCGGATCAGGGAGGCGACCATGGCGAGGAGGACGACGGCCATGATTGCTCTTGCGATGCTTGCGGCGGGGCGGGCGACGTCGCCTCCGGTGAGGAGGGTGAAGACCTGGGGGATGCCGGACAGGCTTCCGAACAGGCCGAGCACGGCGAGAACCAACGCCGCGTAGAGTGACGGTTTCGCGAACCGCTCGTTGCGTCCCAACGCTCCGATCGCGACGAACACGATTCCGAAGAAGGAAGGAATCAGTGCCGTCACGCTGGCCATGGAGGTCGCGACATACGCAACGACCCCAACAACGATCAACAGCACTCCATACCCAGTCGTAGATTTCGCCATGCCCGAACCCTAGCGCCAAAGGGGACACGCGGGGCCCCCAAAACCCCCACGATTGCCGACACTTGCAAACCAACCCGCGCGATTTGCGAAAAACACTGTGTTTTTCACAGGCCGCGCGGCCTGCGGTTTGAGTCGTGGTGCCTGATCGCTGGCGCGTTGGACATGACCGTCGTCGTCGGGTTCGGTGGCCACAATGATGTTTCGCGAGCCCCTCCGACGTTTTTGACCGTCTCGATCGCGCGCTGATACGTTCGCCGTTGGCGCATGTCGAACCCCGCCGCCACGCAAGACGAGCCGTTGCGCCGCCATCGCGTGGCCGTGATGCTCGGCCTGCTGATCGCCGCGTTCGTCTTCCGCGCCGCCTACTTCATCGACTACGTGGGAACGCTGCCGTTCGCCGGATCGCCGATTGCCGACTCGCTGGTGTACCTCCAGCAGGCACGAGACTTGGCCCAAGACGCGCGCCCAAGCCCAGCGCTCATCGCTTTCAGTCCGCTCTACGGATACGTGCTGTACGCGGCGATGAAGCCCATCGGTCCCGTCCTCGTGCTGTTCCTCCAGATGCTCCTCGGGATCGCGCTCGTAGGCGTGGTGTACGGCGTGGTTCGCCGACGCTTCGGGGATGCGGCGGGTCTTGCCTCCGCACTGCTGCTCATGAGCTATGGGGTCTTGGTCTACTTCGAGTCCAAGTTGTTGTCCGATTCGATCGGAATCGTCCTCGCCTTCGCAGCACTGATCGTCTTCACTTCCGAGGGCGTCGCGCGGGGGCGTGCGTTCGACTCATTCGCGAGCGGAACGCTGGCGGCACTCGCGGTGCTGGCTCGCGCGAGCCTGATCTTCGGACTCCCGATGTTCGTGCTCGCCGCGCTTCTGCCGCGCGGTTCCGCTCCCCGCAGCGTCGGGCCCCAACTCATTCGAACGAGCGCCTTCTGCCTCGGAATGGCTTTGGTCCTGTGCGGCAACGGGCTTCTCAATCTGCAGCGTTCGGGTCGCTTCGTGCCGGTGATCATGGTGAGCGACACGGTCGCGAGAACAAGCTCAATCGATTGGGATGGCAACCTGACCAGCGCATCTGCGGAACAGGCGCCGACACCCTTTGATGTCGTCGAGCAGGCACGCACGAAGCTCATGCAGCCCGAGGGCTCCGCCAGCAGCCCGTCTCTCGTCGATAGGATCTTCACGTTGGACCTTCTCGGGATCGTCGCCACGGCACCGGGGAAGATCGCACAGACATTTCGCAATCGGGAGTCGAGCTACCAGTACGGCTTTCAATCGGAGAGGCATGCGATCGACCCGCTACGCTTGCTGCCCTCGAGCTTCGGACTGATCATGCTCTGGGGACTATGGGGCGCGGTGCTTCTGTGGCGGCGCCAGGGCCCGGCCGAGGTGGCGGCCTATGCCCCGTGGTTCGTGGGCTGTCTCGTCACCGTGGTGCTCTTCCACCCGAGCACTCGCTACCGTCTTGGAATGGTACCGGGCGCCATCCTTCTCGGTGGATTCGCAATCGTCGAGACGTGGCGCGCGCGCGCTTCCGCCCGAGGAAGGCTCACCCTCGCTGCGCTCCTCCTTTTGAGTGCCGTCGCGATCGGTCACAGCTACACGCTCGGTCCCGGAAACCTCGGAGAGTGGAACCTCCAGATCGCCTTCAGCCATGGCCTCGCCGGCCGACACACGATGGCGCGAGAGTACGCTCAGCGCGCACTCGAGATTGCTCCGGACGACCCCAGCGTCGCGTTCAGGGCGCGCGCCATCCTCGAACGAGCCCCCCGCGAAGACGCGCAGTAGCGGGGAGAAGGGGACACGCGGGGTATCTAAAAGCCTCAAGATTACGGTTCCTTACCGACCAACCCGCGCAATTCGCGAAAAACGCAGCGTTTTTCACAGGCCGCGCAGCCTGTTCATGGGGGCGTGACGCGGGCGAGCCGTCATCGTTGAAAGCTGGAGTCCGGGGGCGCCAAAGTCGACTTCGATGGACCGAAGGCCACGCGATGCACACGTCGCCTCGAATCGATTCGCGGCATCGGCATCCCGGAAGAAAGCAATTGCAACGTCACCACCGCCTGCGCCGCATGGCTTCGCGGCACCTCCTTCACGTGCCGCAGCGCGCGCGATGTCTTCGAGCGAAGCATCCACGATCGGGGCGTTCGCGGCGTGTCCCAAGGCGGCCATCGCTCGGTGATAGCCGCTCGCAGCGTCGATCAACTCAGCTACGTCGTCGTGGTGAAACGCGCTCGCGAACTCTTCCGCGCCTTGACGAAGAGCCGCCATCGCCCGTTCGAAAGCGATTCGGTTCGAGGCTTTCAGGCGCTTCACCTCTCGAAGTAAATCGCTGGTTCGCACCGCCCTCCTAGTCCAGACGAGCGACAGCACCAGAGACCCGGGCGCCAACACCGGCACCACGTCGATGCTTCCGTCCGGCGAGCGTTGAAATCGTATGAAGCCACCGTACGTGGACATCGCAACATCGCCGCCACTGCCGTCTGGTGCGACCTCTTCATGCCCCAACCTCGCAACGGAGAACACCTGACGTCGCACGTCCGGATCTTCGAGATCGTGCCCGTGGTGGGCGGCTACCGCGCCGGCGGCTGCGACTGCGCCGGCCGCAGACGACCCGAGGCCGAGCTTCGTCGACCCTTCGAAGAGCGCCCGCCGATCGAGCGACACGGATGAAGTCGGTCCAAACGTCCGCCGAGCGAGCTTGAAAGCGGCCAGAGCCTCGGAGCCGAGGGGGTACCCATCACCTGGGGCGCCGTCGGTGCGCGCAAAGACCCGCCGATCGACCGCCGCGACGATCGCAGGTGCGCCCTCGGTCACGGCGTACTCGCCGCAGAGGAACGCCTTGCCCGGCGCAGACACCACGGGCCTCGTCACGCCGCCACCGAGATCCCGCTCCCGGGCGATGCGACGATCACACGGATCACCTCCGGCGTGCCTTCGAGCGCAGCCTGAACACAGGCGACGTCGCGTGCCTCGCACAATGCTTTGACGTGAGGCCCCGCATCCATCGTGCTCCACACCGGGACACCTCGGTCGCGGAGCGCTCGAACGGCCTGGAGTGCCGCCATGGTCCCGGGCCCCCAGTAGAGCGTGCTCGGCTGAGACGTGATCGCACAACAGTGAAAGGCGAGCGTGCTTTGCTCCATCGCCTCGCCGAGCGACTCGAGGTCGCGCGCCGCAATGGCCTTCTTGATCGCCCGCGCCCAACCCGGGGCCGCGGCGACCCACGCATCGTAATAAGGAGAGGTGAGCCGAGAGCGTTCCATCGCCTCCGTGGAGCCGACCGACTTGGGTCCGGTCGCCGTCAGCGCGATGACCATGCGAACGTCCCAGTGAGTTTTCGGCGCAACCGGAGTGGCACAAAGCGAGTCATCGCCCGGTTTTCCAGACTCCAGCTCGACAAAGCCCCCGAACACCGAGCGCGCGGCCGATGCGCTCGACTTCCGCGCGATTGCGCTGAGCGTGCTCGGCTCGACCTGTAGTTGCGCTGCACGACACGCGGCTCCCGCCAGCGCCGAAAATCCCGATGCGCTCGACGCCAGTCCCGCCGCCGTCGGAAAGTGATTCGTGCTCGTGACCTCCGCCCGGTGCCGGAATCCCGCCCGAGCACGCACACGGTCGAGAAGCTCACATACTCTCCTCGACTGGGCGGCCGAAGCGACCTTTCCATCGAGCTCGAGTCGGTCGTCTCGGAGGCTCGGGTCGAACACCACACGTGTCTCTGTCACGAGCTCGTCCAGCGTGAGTGAGATGCTCGGCACCGCAGGGAGATTGCAGTCGACGTCCGACTTACCCCAATACTTCGCGAGCGCGATGTTGGCGCGCGCTGTCGCACTCCCCGCCAGCATTTCATGCGGCATGACCAACCTCCACGACGAACGCATCGCTCCTCAGGGCGTCCGCGATCGCTGACGTTTGTTCTTCACCATCGCCGAGCGCCACGATGCAGCCGCCGCCGCCAGCCCCGGTGACCTTGGCCCCGAGCGCACCAGCCGATCTAGCCGTGCGGCAGAGGCGCTCGGTCCTCCGCGTAGTCAGGCCCAGGGCGCCAAGCGCTTCGCCGTTACGGTCGAGGCAGTGACCCAGAGTCGCAGCATCCCCCCTCACAATGGCAGCTTCCGCCGTGTCGACCAGGTCGCGCACCTCGCTGAACAATCGACGCGTCTGGGAAGGTTCGGCCTCGAGCTGCCGCGCCACTTTTGCGACCATCTCTCCTGTGTCAGAGCGCTCGCCGCTGTGAGCGACGACGAGGTAGAACGCCGAAGACGTCGTCATCGTCGAAACTCCTCGGCCGTGTTCAAATCGAATCAGACCCCCGAGTGCGGCCGCGGTATTGTCGACGCCCGACGGAGAGCCGTGGAAGAAATGTTCCCACCGAAGTGCCTGCTTCCCGAGCGCTTCGCGGCTTCGTTCGATGCCGAGCGCCTTGTCGATCGCGTCGAGGATGGCCACGCCCAGCGCCGCCGAGCATCCAAGGCCCGCACCGGGCGGCAAGTCCACGCGCGCCTCGATTCGCAACGACGGTCGACTCGGATACGAAGAGAGGGCCTCCGAAAACGCACGTGCAAGCGGGTCGCTCGGTTTCCCCTGTACCCGAACGGATCGGTTCCACGGCTCGATATGAAGAACGTCCTCGTTTGCGGGTCGAGCAACGGCGACCACACCACGTTGTAGCCCCGCCGCGATCGCCGGAATTCCATGAACGACCGCATGTTCGCCGAGCAGGATGATTTTCCCGCCTCCAAAGCCCGCCGTTTCCGTTCGCATGTCAGGCGCGGCGATTGGTGAGCTTGTCCGCGAGCTGTGTCAGCATCGAGCGGCCCTGCGGGTTGAAGAGCCCGTCCTTCAGCACGCGCTGGGCTTCGCTTCGAAGCTTGGTGATTCTCGCCTCGAGCCGGTCGACGACCCCCGAGTCATGAAGGTAGGCACGAGCCTCGGTGAGCTCTCGATGCGTGACGTCGGGCTTGCCCACGATCGCCTCGACTGGCTGACGGTCACCCGGCTCAGTCGAGCGCCGGACCTCTGCGAGCACGCTGCTCACCTTTCCGTGAGGGAGGTCCATGCCGGGCTTTCCGGTGCGGTCCGGGGAGCCAAGAGCGCCAAGGAGATCGTCGCGAATCTGGAACGCTTCTCCGATCGGACCGGCCCAACCCGAAAGCGCTTCGAGCTGCGCGTCGCTTGGGTTGCCAAGCATGGCGCCAAGCAGAAGCGGACCACGCACCGAGTAGCTGGTCGTTTTGAGCGCGTGCATCCGAGACACATCCGGGTCGCACGTCAGGTCGAGCTGCTGGCCGCAGTAGACTTCCTTCTGCACCTCGAGGAACATCGTGGTTGCGCGCGTTGACACGCGAGCCGGATAGGGCGCTTCCAGAAACGACTCCCACGCGAATGCGGACGCGAGGTCTCCCGCAAGGATGCCGAGAGCCGCCCCTAGATGTCGGTCTCGGTGGCTCCGCGCGAGCGCCGTGTGCACCGCGGGCCCACCGCGCCGCACTTCGTCGCCATCCATCCAGTCGTCGTGAATCAAGAGGTAGCTCTGTAGGAGCTCGAGAGCGCCGGACAGCTCGACCAGTCGGTCCATGCCATGTCCCGCGCGAACGCAACGGTAGCCAGCAGCCGCAACCGCAGGTCGAAGTCGCTTCCCACCGCGCATCGTCAGGGCCTCGATCGCGTCGACGAGCTCGAGGGTCGGTGGTGAAATCGCCTTGGTCTCCAGTCTCTTGTCTTCGAAGAATTCGGCCAGGTAGAAGTCGACCTCCATACGAAGAAGCTCGAGCCACCCTCCAGCGGGTGCGGGCTCGGGCTCGGGCGAATAGTTAGGAACCTCTCGGAGTTGCTGTGCTTGCATGGTTTTCCCTCACGGGGTTTGGCCGGTGCGGCGACGTTCGTAGAGCGCCAACGCCGTCACCGGGAAGTACTGTCGATACAGGCGATAGTTGAGAAGAGCGGTTTCGAAGAAGACGCCGACGAATTGGCCGTCGGGCCACTCGCCAGAGTCGAGCTGCATGTCCTCGAGGCATTGGGCCGCACGGCCGAGGGCTTCTTCGTTCGGTTCCTCGGCCTCGGCGAGCGCGATCAGCGCCCACGCGGTCTGGACGGACGACGTGGTGTCAGCATGGGTGTAGCCCCGTGCGCCCGTACTTGGCTGCCGTTCGCCCCATCCGCCGTTTGCCCGCTGGTGCGCCAGGAGCCAATGGCACGCGTTGCGAATCCGGTGGTCCGTTGTCGCGACACCCGTCGCGAGAAGACCGCGAACGCCAAACATCGTGGCGTAGACGTACCGAACGCCCCACGCCGCGTCCCACGTACCCTCCGCGTTTTGCGATTCGCTCAAGAACCGCTTCGCGTCATCGAGCGCCGACGCAATCGGCTTTCGCAACAGACCCGGGAAGCGCGCCTGGATCTGAGCGAGCGCCATCGCACAAGACGCCGTGCACTCCACGTAGGAACGCTCGGTCATGCATCGGCCGAACATCTCGGCGGGGTTCATCCACTCGAGAGGAAACCGGGTCTTGGCTGGCTCGTAGCTGCCGAAGCCTCCGTCGTGATTTTGGCAACGAAGGATGAAGCGAACTGCGCGCGCGGCGTATTCTCGATTCAAGCGGTGCGTGTGCCCGTGCAGCAAACCCAGCACGGCTTCCGCGGTGCAGTCACTGACCGGCCACCCGTGTCCAATCTCGGAAAAACACCATCCTCCGGTCGGATCGATTCGGTAGGCGGCACGGTAGTCGAAGAACGCGTGTTCGATCTGCTGACTCGTGAGAAAGGCGGCGCCCCTATCGAGGGCTTGCGACACGTCGGTTCCGCCATTTGGCACGGCAGCGAGCGCTTGAAGTGCGAACGAGGTGTCCCAGCAGACGCTGCCCGCGCCCGCGACTCTCGAGCCTTCCTCCGCGTCCTCCCAGAACCACGCGTCGAAACGCTCCATGGCGCGTCGAAGATCGGGGTCGGCCGGATCGTTTGCCCAAAGTGCGAGCACCGTCAGCAGCCCGTTCACCGGGGAGAGCGACAGGTAGTCGCTCGCCCGCAGATCCCGCCGCATCCTCGTACGCAGCTCCCCGAGAACCTTTTGGCGAAGGCGTTGTGGGGCCACTCGCTCGTACCGACGGGCCACTTCGAACACGGCCTTCAACACGGGCGTCGCGCGAAACGGGGCATCCGCCTCGCGAATCTCGTTCGCGTACGATGGAAAGTCGACCGTGTCGTAGCCCGTCGGATAGAGCTCGGTGCGGAGCTCTTCGAGGACGAGGCTCGTCGGGGCAGAAAAGCGCTCTCCGTAGAGCACGGCGAGGCCGAGATAGATCGAACGGGTGTGGCAGTAGTAGTTTGCCGGGTGGAAGGGGAACCAAGATGGAAGGGTCCAGACTTCTGGGGGGATCGGATTGACGCCGTCCCAGTGGTAGAGGTCGAGCAACGCCAACCAGACTTTGCCCCAGGTCGGAATTCGCTGAACGCCCCCTTCGCGTTCGAAGAGTTCGCGGGCGCCCTCGAGCCAAGACTCGTTCGGGCGTGCACCTAACAGACGTGCGGCGACATACACCAACGTCGTGACGAACAGGCTCCCGTCGTCCTCGGGATGAAGACCCCAGAGCCCGCCCGAATGCTTCGTGACCTGAAAGTGAGTCAGGATCCCTCGACGACGCTCGTCGGAAATCTCAAGCCCAACGATGTGCGCAGTGATCGCGTATTGGGCCGTAAGCATCGGGCACCAGACGCACTCGCCTTCCCAGCTACCGTCTTCTCGCTGCATCGCCAGCAAGGTCTCTACGCCGGCTTGCAATGCGTTGCGGGGAGCGGGGTGGAGTTTTAGGGCAGGTACACCCACGAGCGACTACTTTCCCTCGGCGATTCGCTTGGCGGCCGAAGCGCTGTACTGATTGAGCCGAACGAGCTTGCTCGCCACGTCTTCGACTCGATCCTCGGCGACTCCGGCTGCAAGAGCCACGGAGCGCGCGTGAAGGCGCATATGGCCGCGCTGAATTCCCTCCGCAGCGAGAGCGGACAGCGCTCCGAGATTTTGCGCAAGACCCACCGCGGCCATCACCATGCCGAGCTCCTTCGCATCGTCGACACGCAGCAGTTTTCGAAGAACACGAAGAGTTGGGTGCACGCGCGTCGAGCCGCCCACTGTCCCGACTGCCATCGGGAGCTCGATCTCTCCATGCAGGTGGCCATCAGCCCGCCACCAACGGGTAAGCGGTTCGTAGCTTCCATTGCGTGCCGCGTATGCGTGCGCGCCGGCTTCGAGTCCGCGCCAGTCGTTGCCGGTCGCGATCCCGACGGCGTCGATGCCGTTCATGATGCCTTTGTTGTGCGTGGCCGCCCGATACGGATCGACGGCGGCGAAGCGATAGGCCTCAACCACCCCCTCTGCCACGGCAGCGCCACCGTGGCCCGGTCGCCTCATCAGCTCTTCACGAATCGCGCATCGCGCTACGGCGAGACGACGGTCGGCCAAGTTGCTGAGGATCCGCAGACGAACCCGGCCGCCGCTGATTTCTTCGATCAGCGAGGCGACACCTTCCGCCATATCGTTGACTAGATTCGCCCCCATCGCGTCGCGACAGTCCACCAGGAGATGCACGATCAGCATTTCAGGGTCGGCTTCGGGCCGGCGCACTTCGATGGCTTTGGCTCCGCCTCCGCGCGCGACCATGTTTGGGTGGCGACGGTTCGCGGTGTGGAGGATTCGTTCCTCGGCGCCTTCGATTGCAGCGCGTGCTCGGCTCACATCGTCCATTCCGAGGACCTGCACCTGGGCGATCATCAGCGACTCGGCGACGTTCGCCGCGAAGCCACCGGACGAACGGATGATTCGCGCGGTGTTACTCGCAGCCGCGACCACAGAGGGCTCCTCCACCGCCATGGGCACGACGTAGTCCTTCCCGTTGACCTCGAAGTTGAGGCCGAGACCGACAGGAAGGCCCAGCACCCCCACGCAGTTTTCGACCATCTTGTCTGCGATTCCGATCGCATCGACCCGCGAGCCGCGAAGCACGCCGAGGTCTTCGTCAGATAGGTCGAATCGGCGCTGGAGCTCCTGATGTCGGTCCTCCACGTCGAGTCGGTAGAAGCCTGGGATGCGCGACGAAGGTCGCTCGTCGCGCGTATCGACTGCCTTGAGTGTCACGCGACCTCCATTTCCAGGAGCCAGGCCCTGGTCGTCGGTGCGGCGTTCATCTGGCGCGAGACGGGGTACCACATCGCTTCGTAGTCCGCGCGAAGGTAGCGGTCGTCGCCGACGTGTTCCGAGCAGCGAAGGATGACCTCTTCGACCTCTCGTCGGCTCACCTTGACCTCCTCGTCGGCGGTGAACATCGCGTCGTTGCCGTAGGCCTCTGCGATCGTCCGGACCGCAAGCCATAGGGGAAGCAGGCAGAACAACCGAATCTCTCGGTGCTCCGGGGGCACAGCCAACGCGTATTCGAGCGCCCGGTCGAGGTTTCGCCGTGCGAGGTCGAACAGAGGCGTGACCGCGCGGTGCGCCTCGCCGAGACGACTCGGGTTTGCGAGGTCACGGTTTTGAAGACCTTGTGCGCGGCACAGCGAGCGAGGCACGAATGACCAACCTCGATGGAGGTCGTCTGTAATGTCCTTCAGGATGTTCACGAGCTGGAGTCCGGTCCCGAACGCCTCGGCGAGCTCGCTCATTCGAAGGGACACAGGGCTGTCCGTTTCCTCATCCATCTGGATCGTGAACAGCTCGGTGAGCATGTGTCCGACGGTGCCTGCGACGAAGTAGCAGTACCGCTGGAGGTCGTCGCTGGTCCACGGAGCGATGACTCCGTCGCGGTCCGCGGACCGATGACTGTAGATCTGCATCCCGTGCGCCATCTCGGCGACCCAGCGAAGAACGACGCCGCGCATGTCGGTAGGCACCCGATCGATGATCGTCATCACCTTGCCGAGGTTCGAACAGAGCTCGACTTCGGCCGGTGGCGAGCCCTCGACGTTTCTCCAGAGCTCCTCGAAGTTCGACGCGGAGGCCGTCCCTCGAAGTACTCCGTGAAACCGATCGTAGCGCTCGTCCCGCTCCGCCAGCGTAAAGGACTCGTTGTCCTCCACGGCGTCGACGATGCGGCACAGCAGGTACCCGCACGTGACCGCCTTCCGTAGCTCGCCTGGGAGCACTTCAATCGGACGGGAGAAGGTTCTCGACACTTCTCGCAGGCTGCTCGCGCAGAATTCCCAGTCATTTTGCATGTCGTTTCTCCTCGTTGTGCTTCGTCAAATGCGAAAAGGTTCGGTGAGCCCAGGTTTCCGGGGCAGCCCAAGCCAGAGACCGGCTGCGAACCGCCTCCGGGCGCGGGTGCAGGCTCGCCCATGGCCATCGCAGCCATCCGCTGAGCTCTGCCAAAGTGCTCAGGTCGCTGCGGATCGACGATGCGCCCGCATCAAGAGCAACGCGCGAGAACGCGTGAACGAAGTCTGCGCGACGCGTGGAGGCGGCACCGAGCAGTTTCATCGTCCTTGCTCGTTGACGACGACTCGATCGCCACGTGCGAAAGATCGATTCGCGAATCGCTTCTGATCCCAAGTCGTCCCGGACGAAAGCTTGGTAGATCGCGTTCGACAGGATCTCTGGAACGTGACTCTGGGCGGAGCGAGCGTCTGCGTACTCCTCGGTGCTCGACGAAGAGGCCAACGCTTTGGCGTCGAGCAACGACATCGTGATTCCCATCGCCGTCAATGGATGAAAGACACCGGCCGCGTCTCCACAAAGTGCGACGCCGTGGTCGGTGCGGTACCGCCGCGGTCGAAAGACGTTCGCCGCCCACGCCAACGGTGCGCCTTCGAGTGCAGTGCGAACACCTTCGCGTATGCCTTTCGGTAGTACGTCGGCAAACGAAGACCAGATCCATCCCGGTGCGCGCGCGTGTCTTCCGAGCGACTGAGGCACATCGATGCAAAGCCGAATGCGATGCTCGTCGATGCGATAGGCGAGCACAGGACCTGGTCCTCCGAGAATGACGTGTCCGAACCCGTCCAGAGGAAGCTCTGAGTCCTCGATCAGAAGACCCGCCATGGAAGAGATCGGCACCTTCGCCCGAGCTTCGAACGCCTCCGAGACGGCGGCACGTGCGGACCGACCTGCCGCGACGACGACGAGACTTGCCTTCACGTATTGAGTCCGCTTACCGCCGACCAGGAGGTCGGCACGATGAGCGCCCCTCGGCTGGGCGCGCCCGCCTTCTAGGTAGTCGACACCGCGTTTTTGCGCTGTTTTTAGCCTCAAATGCCGGACGAGCGTTTCGTGCTCACAGCTAAAGCCACGCGCTTCGCCAGGGTAGTCCAGCCGAATGGGTCCGAGGCCGTCGTTGGGACAGACGACGAAACCAGAGCCCTGCACACGGGGCGCGAGTCCTTCGAGTAGACCGAGCTCCCCGAGGACACGGGCGCCTTCCGGATGGATCCATTCTCCGGCAAAGCGTCGCGCGGCTTTGGAGTTGGATTCGACGAGCAGAACGGAAGCGCCGCGCGTCGCGAACGATGAGGCGACGCCGCACCCGGCAGGCCCGGCACCAACGACGACAACGTCGTAGGCCGATCGAACATCCCCCAATCCAACCGTGTGCTGTGTAGCCCGCATTCCCCGCGTCTGAGTATTCGCACACGCGCAAGCGCAGCTAGAATAAACCGATCAACGGATCCACGCGCACGGTCGATCGTCCCAAAGTGCACGCGAGTGGTTCGTGAGCACTGCGATCTTTACAGAGTGTCGACTTGAAACGCCGTTTTTTCCGCGACGAAGTTTACATTGCGTTGGCTTACGAGACGCTTTCGATCGTTGACTGCCGTTCAACGACTCAACACGACGGCTGATTCGATCCAGGGAACGGATCGCGAGTTTGTGCACCCGGCCTTTCGACGCCCGCGCTACATGTGCCGCGTCGCTCATGACGTACATGACGTAGGGAGGGAAACGTATGAGTACTGAAGCAGGAATCGCGTCGGTTGGAATTCAACTACCGTCGCTCTACCTTCCGGTGACCGAGCTCGCGGAGCTCCGAAACATCGATCCGAACAAGTTTACAAAAGGTCTAGGTTGTCGAGACATCGCGCTCTGTTCGGCTGATGAGGATGCAGTGTCGTTGGCAGTTGGAGCCGCAAAACGCGCGCTTTCTCGCTGGAACGGGTCGATTGAAGACATCGGCCTGATCGCGCTCGGCACCGAGACCGCGAAGGACATGAGCCGGCCGTTGAGCGCATGGGTTGCGGAGAAACTGGGCCTCTCCGGCGCGGTCCGATCGTATGAAGTGAAGCATGCGTGCTACGGGGGAACGCTCGCGCTGCGGCAGGCACTCGAGTGGAAGTGGTCCGGCGCGAGCGCCGGCAAAGCGGCTCTCGTGATCGCATCCGATGTCGCGCTCTACTCGTTGAAGGACCCCGGCGAGCCGACGCAAGGCGCGGGAGCCGTCGCGATGATCATCGATGAGCCAACCGTCGCTGCGATCTCGCCGGTGTCGTTTCCTTATAGCAATCCTGCGTTCGACTTCTGGCGACCGGTTGGGGACTCGTTCCCGTCCGTCGACGGTCAGCTGAGTCTCGACTGCTACAAGGAAGCAACCGAGGAGTGTTTCCGGGCTCTGATCGGAGATCGTGACAGTCGAGAAACGCTGAACTCGTATCGAGCCATGTGTTTCCACGTGCCGTTCCCGAAGATGGTCAAGAAGGCCGTGTTGCATCTCGGCGAAACGCTGGGTTGGTCACCTGAGGAAACCGAAGAGCTCTACCGGTCGAAGGTGGAGGACACGCTCGAATGGAATCAGCTCACAGGCAACGCGTACACCGCAAGCCTTTGGATTTCCGTTGCCCGCGCGCTCGTTGGGCTGCGTGAGGGGACACCGATCACGGCATTCTCCTACGGTTCTGGCTACGGAGCTGAGCTGCTTCAGATCACCGCAGGACCGGCTGCCGCCAGTGCAGCATGGCTCGCCGACGTCGAAGCGGATCTCTCTGCGCGAGAGTCCGTCGACATGTGGGAGTACGAAACGCTTCGGGGCCATGCGCGCGCAAGCGCCTAAGCCGATCGACCGCGTCGAACCAGAGAACCTCCATCGGCGCAAAGCCGATCACCTCGATCTATGCGAGGGGGATGAGGTCGGGTTCCGGTCGACGACGACGCTTCTCGAGTGCGTGAAGCTCTTCCACCAGTCGCTGCCCGAGCTGAGCGCGGACGAGGTGTCCACCGAAGTCTCGCTCCTCGGGCGCCGGCTCCGCACGCCGATCGTCGTGGCTGCGATGACCGGTGGGCACGAGCGCGCTGCGGATATCAATCGGTCGTTGGCCAAAATCGCGCAGGAACGTGGGCTTGGCTTTGGGCTCGGGAGTCAGCGCGCCATGCAGCGGGACCCGGACATGGCCTGGACGTATCGCGTTCGTGAGTGGGCGCCCGACGCGTTGCTGCTTGGCAATATCGGCGTCGTGCAGGCGCGAGAGACGTCGACCAAAGACATCGAAACGCTCGCGCACGACGTTGGCGCGGATGCCCTGTGCGTGCATCTCAATCCCGCAATGGAGCTCATCCAGTCGGACGGGGATCGCGACTTTCGCGGGTGCGTCGAGACCATCGAGCGCCTTTGCAACGAGCTTCCGTTTCCGATCGTCGTAAAGGAGACCGGCAACGGTCTCAGTCCTCAGACAGTCGAGAAGCTCGTGAGCGTGGGCGTCCGATTCGTCGACACCTCGGGAGCCGGCGGCACTTCTTGGGTTGGCGTCGAAACGCTGCGCGCCGCCGGTGCGCGACGAGCCATGGGCAATGGCCTCTGGGACTGGGGCGTACCGACGGCGGCGTCGGTCCTCTACGCATCCCGCGCGGGCCTCACGACCATCGCGACGGGCGGTATTCGCTCTGGGTCCGACGTCGCACGCGCGATCGCGTTGGGGGCCCAGGCCGGTGGAATCGCACGACCTCTTCTCCAGGCTCTCGCAAACGAAGGAGAGGATGGGCTCAACGCGTATCTCGATGCCGTCGAACACGAGCTCCGTGCCGTGATGCTCCTGACTGGTTCTCGCACGGTGGAAGAGCTGAGGGCTGCTCCCCGCATCGTTTACGGCGAGCTCCAGCGGTGGTTCGATGTCGTTGGCGGTAGGGCGGCATGACGCTCCGCGCGATCGTCGTCGACGACGAGCCGCTCGCAAGAGACGAGCTCACTTTCCTGCTCGGCCAGTGCCAGCAGGTCGACGTCGTCGGTGAGGCGTGCGGGAGGGTCGAGGCGCAACGACTCTGCGAAGACCAGCAACCCGAGGTCGCGTTCATCGACCTTCGAATGCCTGACGTCGATGGTCTTGCGCTCGCTCAGCAGCTTCGACGACGGTTGCCCGACCTTCACGTCATCATCGTCTCGGCGCACGACGAGGGTGCGCTCGGCGGGTTTGAATCCAACGTGACCGACTATCTGCTCAAGCCCGTTCGCCTTCGACGCCTGCAGCAAGCGCTCGAACGGGTGTCGGTGTCGCGTCCCGACGGATTCGAGGGCGGCGGCCCCCTTCAGCGATTCGCCGTGCGCCGAAAGGGGTCGTTCGTCGTCGTCCAGCTTCGTGACATCGTCTACTTCGAGGCTCGCGACGAGCTGGTTTGGGCTGTCACCGAGACCGACCGCCTTGCACTCGACGTGCGGCTGACCGCGCTGGCGCGGAGGCTGGATCCCGCCGACTTCTTCCAATCGCACCGCAGCTGCATCGTTCGGCTCGACCGCATCCGGGCCATCGAACCGACTGGCGCCCGTACGTTTCGACTGCTCTTGAAGCACCCCAACGACCCCAAGGTCCCGCTCGCCCGCGACCGCGCGTCCAAGCTACGCGAGCGAATCCCATTCTCGCGCTGACCGGTCGGGCTTCAAGGCTCGCTTGGCCATAGGCCACGAAGGGTCCCCGTGGCGTTTGCAACTCATGGCGGCAGCGTACCACGAGAGGTCTGCGCTGGCCCCAAGCTCAGTCCCCTGAAGTTGACGTGGCCGCCGGTTTCGCTGGACCGCCGAGAAGCAAGGGCCGGCCTTCGTTTCGCCACGCCAAACTCGCCATTGCGCTCAGCGCATTTCCTGCGCCTCGGTATGCGCAAACGCCACTGAATTGCAGGTGGACAGCGCGCCCGACTCGTGGTCCCGTTTATGTGGGAGGGCGTTATGGTCAGGCATCGAGTCGTCATTATCGGAACCGGCGCCGGCGGACTTACCGCGAGCGCGTTTCTAGCGAAAGAAGGCTTTGAGGTGGTCGCTTTGGAGCGATCCATGCACGTGGGTGGGTTCCTGAACTCGTACTCGCGAGACGGGTATATGTTCGATCCCGGCGTGCACTACCTCGGCCAGTGCGGACCGGGTCAAGCCATGGACCGCATGCTCGAAGCACTAGGTCTTAGCTCGGCGGAGCTCATGGCAGAGATGGATCCCGACGGCTTCGACGTTTACCGCTTTCCTGATCTAGAGGTCCGCATGTGTCGTGGCGCTGAGGCCTATCGCGATCGTTTGGCCGATCAGTTTCCGGGGGATGTGAAAGGTATCGACAGCGTGTTCGAGGCTATCACCGAGCTGGATAGCTTTCACCGCGTCCTCGAGCATTTGCAGCCACCGAGCAAGCCTCACCTCTCTGACCTCTGGGATGGCATCAAGTCAGCTCCGTTGCTTCGCTACGCCAAGGCGAGTTACGGGGAGTTCCTCGATCACTCGGTCACCGACCCGAGGCTCAAAGCTGTCTTCGCAGGAGCATGTGGCGACTACGGGCTTCCACCCTCCAGGGCGTCGGCCTTCGTCGGCCTCATGGTCCTTCACCACTACATGGAAGGAGCGTATTTCCCGCGCGGCGGCAGCGGGAAGTTCCGAGACGCGATCCAACACGTAGCGACTCAGGCGGGCGCCACCTTCCGAACGGAGGCAGAGGTGGAACACATCGAGCTCGAAGGAGAGCGCGTGCGAGCGGTCATACTCGCTGGCGGCGAGCGGGTTGAGGCGGATGCTGTCGTTGCTGCCATCGACCCCCGCCATGTCTTCGGGCGCTTGATGCCGCACGATGCCGTCCCCCGTAAACTGTCGAACCGCGTTCGCGGCTTGGAGTCTTCACTATCGATCTTGGGGCTGAACCTCGGCGTGACGCGCGACCTTCGGGAGATCGGGCTGGGCGCTTTCAATATCTGGGACTACCCGACCATCGACATCGACGCGGCCTGGGAGCCATTGTTTCACGGTCGTCTGCCCAAAGAACACGCGCTCTTCATTTCGCCCAACTCCCTGAAAGACCCGACAGGCCAGATGGCACCGCCGGGCTGCACGTCGCTCGAAGTGAATGCCCTTGCACCCTTTTCGCTTTTCGGCGCTTGGGCCAACATGGCGCCGAGCGAGCGTGGCGCCGACTTTCGTAAGCTGAAGGATCGCCTTCAAAAGGAGCTGCTCGAGACGCTCGACCGGCGACTCCCCGGCGTAGTCGAACACGTCGAGGTCGTGGACTTCTCGACCCCGCTCGCGTTGGAGTCCTGGGTCAACGCGGTGGACGGTGGCCTCTACGGGCCGGCGCAAACACCCGAGCAGTCCATGTTCTTCCGCTTCCCGATCTCTACCTTTGCACCAAACCTCTTCTTGGCGGGTGCGGGAGTTCTCGGTGGCGGGGTTCTCCCTTGCATGCAGTCGGGCAAAGCAGCCGCGGACATGTTGAAGCGCTCGCTCGCGAAATCGTAGACGGCTGGATGGGACCGCGATCTCGACTCCGCGGTGTTTTGCCAGTCATTGACGACCGGGCTTCCGACGTCGAGGCCGCGAGTGTGGGCGCCAATACGACTACGGCAACGCAACGCAGTCGACGAGGGTCATCACGTTGGCCGCATCGTTTTGACCGTCGCACTTCGTGAATCCATCGTCGGACACGCGAACCGTGATGGTGCATTCATCCACCTGGTCGCACCGAACCGTCGTGGCGCTGTCGCCGGTCGCCGGGTCGGCCGTCTGGAGCGGGTCCGTCACCTGCCCGCATGTCGACTCGACGAGAACCTCGATTGCCGCGCTGTCGTCGAAATCGAGCGCGCGGGTCGATACATCGATGAAATTGGTGACCGACTGCGTCAGCGGCGACACCAAATTGCTTCGAATGAAGGGGCACAGGTTGGGCACGATGCCGCCCGTTCCGCCCGTTCCGCCGGCGCCGCCGCCCGTGCCGGCCGCGCCACCCATTCCGCCTTCGCCGGCGGAGCCACCTGTTCCACCTGCACCGGCCGAGCCACCCGTGCCGCCCGCGCCCGCGGCACCACCCATTCCGCCTTCGCCGGCCGAGCCGCCCGCGCCGCCATCGCCTGCGGAACCGCCCATGCCGCCTTCGCCGGCCGAGCCCCCGGCGCCACCTTCGCCGGCGGAGCCACCGATGCCGCCGGCGCCCGCGGAGCCGCCCGCACCACCGCCTCCGGTGCCTCCGGTGCCGCCGCCCATCACGCAGGTCACGGCCACGGACCACTCGGCGGAGCAGAACTCGAAGCCGTCATCCGACACCGCGATCGTGATGATCTGTTCGCCTTCCTCTTCGCATGTGTAGGTGGTGTTGGGTGAGGCTGAATCGGCGATCGTTCCGCCGGTCGCGGTCCAGAGGTACGCCACTTCGTCGCCTTCGCGATCGTCGGCCGCCGCGGAGAGCTCGATCACGTTTCCGATCGACGTTTGCAGCGGGGCTACGACCACCTTGACGAGCTCGGCGCAGATGTTGAACTCGCCGTCGACGTTCACACCTCCCTCGTCGTCGGGCAGCGTGCAGTTCAACACAATGTACGCGAGCGTCACCTGACCCGGACTGATGTCGAAATCGGTGGCGCCGTTGCAAGTCGTCCCGCCGTCCACGCTGGTCGCCACCATCTCGATGAGGTAGTCGGTGCCTTCGGGGATCCCGAACAACTCGACGGAGACGGTCGTGTCTGGAGCGCTCACGTCGATGCTTCCCGACATCGGCTCCATGCCGTTGCCACTCACCGTATAACGTACCTCGTCGATTTCGACGCCACCTTCGAGCTCAAGCTGTACGTTCAGCGCACCACTTCCGTCCGTGGATGTTCCGGACGAACAAGAAGCGGCGAGCGCAAGAAGGGCGACGGTCCACCAGACCAGTGCATTCGGGGGGGTACGAAACGACATGGCATCCTCGGGCGTTGGAGCAGCCGCGACAATATCACGCAGCCAACCGATTCCGGCGACCTTTATCGGGGGACACGCGGGGTCCCGAGAACCCTCAAGATTCCAACCACTTCCCAACCAACCCGCGCGTTTTGCGAAGAACCCCGCGTTTTCCACAGGCCGCGCGGCCTGTTCGCGATACTGGAAGACTCGTTGTCACCATGCGTTGCACTCGGTTCAACCACTCGAACGCCACACTGCGCTAACCTCCGAACGTGACCGACCCATCGAAGCCCACCGACCTTCGTGTTGAGTTCGAAGAGAGCGGGCCCCGCGGCCGCTTCAACCTCGTCGACGACGTCGGAGCATCAGTCGGCGAGATGACGTTCAGTCGTGCGCGCGCGGCACCGGCACCCAAATCATGTCGACATGTCCGTTCGCCAACGCGATGTTCGAACGCCACCCCACCAGCCGCGAGGTGCTCGCACAGGGGACACGCGGGGTCCCGAAAACCCCATCGATTCTAGCCATTTCCCGATCGACCCGCGCGATTTGCGGAAGACGCCGCTTCTGGTTCCAGCCGCGCCCGCCCCGGAGCCCGTTTGCTGACCGTTCCGTCCTCAACGTCCAGACGAAAAGCATCCCGCATGCGAGCGATGGAAACAAACCATCCATCGGTCGGAAACGTCGAGGTCCTAGTGTTGTCCGACTGCGCGGAAGCAACCGCGAGGCCAATGAAAGGTTGGTGGCGATCATGAGCGGCAACGAGATCCGGTTACAAGCGATCAACGAAGTCACCAACCGCGGGGACCTACGACCGAAGACGCCGCCAGAACCGCTCAGCGAAATCTGGGCGTGTGATGTGTTCAATTTGGCAACCATGGAAGAGGCGCTTTCGAAGAAGGCCTTCAAGGAGATGAAGAAGACGGTGCAGACGGGATCTCCGTTGGACCCCGCCACCGCAGACATCGTCGCTGCCGCCATGAAGGACTGGGCGATCTCGAAGGGCGTGAAATTCTTCTCGCACATCTTCTATCCAATGACGAACATCACTGCGGAGAAGCACGACGGCTTCATCGTCACGAACTCCGACGGAAACGCCATCACGGAGTTCACGGGAAGCCTGCTCATCAAGGGTGAGCCGGACGGTTCGTCGTTTCCGAACGGAAGCCTTCGAATGACGGCTGCGGCTCGCGGCTACACGGCATGGGACCCGACGAGCCCCGCCTACATCATGAACACGCAGAACGGCGCCACGCTCATGATTCCGAGCGTGTTCATGTCGTGGACCGGAGAGGCACTCGACAAGAAGATTCCGTTGCTCCGTTCGAACGCTGCGATGGACAAGGCGGCCCATCGTGTTCTTTCGCTCATGGGCGAAACCGAGATCGCTCCGCTCAACTCGAGCTGCGGCGCGGAGCAGGAGTACTTCCTCGTCGACGCGCACTTCGCGAACAGCCGCCCCGACCTTCTGCTCGCCGGGCGCACGCTCTTCGGCGCGCCTTCGCCCAAGGGCCAGGAGTTCGACGACCACTACTTCGGTGCGATTCCGGAGCGCGTTCAGGTGTTCATGCAGGACTTCGAAGACCGGCTGTTCCGGCTGGGGATTCCGGCAAAGACCCACCACAACGAGGTTGCGCCCGGACAGTTCGAAATCGCGCCGTACTTCGAGGCGGCTAACGTCGCTGCGGACCATCAGCAGCTCATGATGACGGTGATGAAGGCGACGGCAAAAGAACACGGCTTCGTTTGCCTCCTTCATGAAAAGCCCTTCGCCGGCATCAACGGCTCCGGAAAGCACGTGAACTGGTCGATCGGCAACTCGACGCAAGGCAATCTGCTCGACCCTGGCAGTACCCCCCACGAGAACCTGAACTTCCTGCTCTTTTGCGGCGCGGTGATTCGCGGTGTCCACCTCTACGGGCCACTCCTTCGTGCGGTGATCGCGTCCGCGGCCAACGACCATCGTCTCGGCGCAAACGAGGCGCCTCCGGCCATCTTGTCGGTGTACCTCGGTGACCAGCTCGAAGGCGTCTTCAACGACATCAAGGAGAGCCGGTTGACCGACGCGAATGACGGCGGTTTTATGGACCTCGGCCTGTCGCAGATTCTGCCGTTCCAGCGCGACCCCGGCGACCGCAACCGAACGTCGCCGTTCGCGTTCACCGGCAACCGATTCGAGTTCCGTGCCGTTGGTTCGTCGCAATCGGTCTCGGGCCCGCTCGTCGCGATGAACACCATACTTGCGGATTCGCTGAACTGGATGGCGGACAAGCTCGAAGCGGAGCTCGAGGGCGGCAAAGAGACACACGTCGCGGTTGCCGCAGTGCTGAAAGAGGTCATGGACTCGCACGGCAACGTCGTGTTTGGCGGCGACGGCTACTCGAGAGAATGGCATGTGGCGGCGGTCGAGGAGCGAGGACTGAAGAACATCCCAACGACGGCGGATGCGCTGCCGTGGTTGATGGACAAGTCTGTCGTCGAGCTGTTCGAGCGTACCGGCGTGCTCTCGCCTGTCGAGCTCGAGAGCCGCTACGAGGTTTACGCCGAGCAATACATCCTTTCGATCGGCGTGGAGGCCAAGCTCGTCATCGAGCTTGCGAAGACTGTGCTTTACCCCGCAACGATGTCGTACGTGTCCGACCTCGCGAGCACGATGAAGACGTCGTCGAAGCTTGGCGTCGACTTCGACACGTCGGTCCTCGAGGGCATCGGCAAAGAGACCAACGCAATGATGTCGTCGGTAGCCTCACTCGAAGAGGCGCTGGCGAAGCACGACTTCGAATCAACGGAGGCTCACATGCGTCATTGCGCCGGAGCCCTCCGCGAGCTGATGGATGCCGTCCGTGTCCACGCAGATGCGCTCGAAACGAAGGTCTCCGACGAGTACTGGCCGCTCCCGAAGTACCGGGAAATGCTCTTCTTGAGGTAGGGCGTTTCGACCAGATAACCCGTGTATCGGTGACAGCCCCGCGGAGGTCCCAGCTTCCGGCTTTCAATTCTTTGCGTACGGGCGTAGCCTCGAGTCTCGACGCCACGAGAAGGAGGCCGCCATGGAAATGGACTCGCGACTTTGGGTGGTAATCGGCGCGGTTGCGATCGCTGCGGCTTGCAGCAGCAGTAGCGACAACGGAGGTGAGAGCCGGGGTCCGGCTGGATCAGTCGGGGTTCCGATGAGCGAGCTCGGGGACCTTGGTTCGGAATTTATCGAGGAGAACCAGGCGACCTACGACACGATCGAGGAGGCGTCGGACTTGATTGGTGCGGCGTTCGCTGGGGGAATACCCGCCGCCACGGCTGCCTTGAAGCAGGCCGGGTGCATTCCTGCCGAGCTCGCGGGGCAAACACTCCTCGTCGATGTCCAGTCTGAGACGTTCACGCCTACCGCCCCGCGTGGTCCCGCTGAAGCGGTGCAGATTGTGCTGCTGAGCGATCCGCAGACCGAAGTGGGCTACGCGAACATCACCTGCCAAGGCGTGTTTCCCAGTTCGATTGGCGTCAATATCACCGTCAATCTCAACGATGGCACCGAAGTGCTCAACCTGACGGCGTCCAATATTTTCGTCTCGCCGCCTGCGACCTTCCAAGCGATGCTGTCGGGCACGTTATCGAGCAGCAGCGGCAACACGGTTGATTTCGGAGCCGTCGGATTCGAGGGTGGGAGTGGGCTCTTCACAGACGAGTTCTCGACCTCGGCCTCGACGGCTTTCTTGATCGACCCGATCACCGTCGCCGACGTGAGCCAGAACGTCTTCATCGATCCGTCGTTCGCATCAGAAGACATCAGCATCCTGTTGGAGCAAGGGCGCGATTTCGACTTCAACTTCAACTGTGAGAGCGCAGTTGACTACGAGGCAAGGATGTTTGGCACTCCGGGCAACGTGAGCGGCGGCGGCATCTTCTGCGCCCGGCCACCCATCGGGGATGATTTCCGCTACCACGTCAACTGTACGGAGGGCTCCATCGACGACCTGGTCGTCAGCCGCGCGACTCTCGAGTGCCAGGAAAACGCCGGCTTCTTCGGTGACGCAACTCAGCTTCCAGACTCGGTCTTGCAGGAGATCCAAAGCGGAACCGACGCCCTCATCGGGATGCACCGCGCCGTTATCGGTGTTGCAAGGGCGGGAGCCGCGGTGGCCCTTCAGCTCGCCGCGTCCCAGCAGGGGTTCTAAGCGGCAGCCGCGGATCGGGGCGGTGGATCCGCAAATCGCGCGGGTCGGTTTGTAAGTATCTGGATTTGCGGGGTTTTTAGGTGCCCTGCGTGTCCCCTAGGGTGGCTAGCTCCGTCCAGAGGGCGTCGGGGATCGGCCACTCGGCCCACTGGGGGGGTTTGTTCGACGCGCTCCGGTTTGGTGACGCCGCAGACGGTGGCGGTGATGCGCGGCTCGCGGAGAGAGAACTGTAGCGCGGCGGCGCCGACGGGAACGCCATGACGCGCGCAGGTTGCTTCGATGGTTTCGATGGCCGTGCGCTGCTCCTCCGAAACGTCGTCGTATGCGTAGACCCTAGCAGCGTCGCCCTCGTCGATCCTCGACGAATCGAGGTGTTCGAAACATGTTGCCGTCTGCCTCCACATGCACGACGACGACCACAGCGACTGCCACCACGAGCACGAGCCTGCAGCCGCAAAGTCTGCGGTTCCTGAGGGCGCGATCTTCACGTGTCCGATGCACCCCGAGGTCGAACAGGTGGGGCCGGGCAACTGTCCCATCTGCGGAATGGCGCTCGAACCGCGAACGTTCGCTCCGGAGGCCGAAGAAGACGACTCGGAGCTCCGCGACATGAAGCGTCGCTTCTGGTTTGCCGCCACGCTGACCGTTCCGCTCTTCGCCATCGCGATGCTCGATATGCTTCCGGGTCATCCGATCTCGAGCCTATTGCCCGGTCGGACCCGCGCCTTCGTCGAGCTGGCTCTCGCCACGCCCGTGTGCCTGTACTCTGCGTGGCCGTTCTACGTCCGCGCGGCTCACTCGATCAAGAACCGTCACCTCAACATGTTCACGCTGATCGGACTCGGTGTCAGCGTTGCGTTCTCGTACAGCGTGATTGCGACCTTAGCTCCTGGCATCTTCCCCGAGTCGTTCCGCGGACACGACGGTGAGGTTGCGGTCTACTTCGAGGCCGCGGCGATGATAGTCACGCTCATCCTTCTCGGTCAGGTGCTCGAGCTGAGGGCGCGCAGTCAAACCGGTGCCGCCATCAAGCAGCTCCTCGGAATGGCCGCCAAGACCGCCCGGCTCATTCGAGACGACGGCACCGAGGCAGACGTCCCGCTCGAGGAGGTTCAGGCTGGCGACCGCCTGCGCGTTCGTCCTGGCGAAAAAGTCCCGGTCGACGGCGTGGTATTGGAGGGCACCAGCCACGTTGAAGAGTCGATGATCACGGGTGAGCCCATCCCGACCGAGAAGTCCCCCGGCGACAAGCTCATCGGAGCGACTGTCAATGGCACCGGCGCGCTCGTGATGCGTGCGGAGAAGGTGGGCTCTGAGACTTTACTCTCGCGCATCGTCACCATGGTCGCGGACGCGCAGCGCAGCCGCGCACCGATCCAGAAGCTTGCCGACGTCGTGTCGTCGTACTTCGTGCCCGCGGTCATCGTCACGGCGGTGCTCACGTTCATCGCGTGGGCCGTGTTCGGACCGGAGCCGGCCATGACGTACGCGCTGATCAACGCCGTTGCCGTGCTGATCATCGCGTGCCCCTGTGCGCTTGGGCTCGCCACTCCCATGTCCATCATGGTGGCGACCGGCAAAGGCGCGTCCGTCGGCGTACTCTTCAAGAACGCTGAAGCCATCGAGGTCCTTCGAAAGGTGGATACCCTCGTTGTCGACAAAACGGGGACGTTGACCGAAGGCCGGCCGGCGCTGGCGGCGGTCGAGCCGACCCACGGAATCGACGAAGAAAACCTGCTTCGATTCGCAGCAAGCCTCGAGCGCGGAAGTGAACACCCGATCGCGGAAGCACTCGTCCAAGGCGCAGAGGAACGTGGGTTAGCGCTCGGCGCCGCGGTCGACTTCCAGTCCATTACCGGCAAAGGCGTTCGAGGCACCGTCGAGGGTCGCACGGTGGGCCTTGGCAACCTCGCGATGATGGAAGAGCTTGGCATCGATGCGGCCCGCGTTCGTGACCGAGCCGAGTCGCTTCGCGCCGAAGGCCAGACCGTCATGTTCGTTGGACTCGACGGCGAGCTTGCTGGGCTCATCGGGGTGGCCGACCCGATCAAAGAAAGCACGCCCGAGGCGATCCGCGAGCTGCACGAAGAGGGCTTGCGAGTCGTGATGCTCACTGGAGACAGCGAGACAACCGCTCGTGCGGTCGCCGGGAAGCTCGGCATCGATGAAGTGATCGCCGGAGTCCTCCCCGACGAGAAGGCGGCCAAGGTTGCGTCGCTTCAGAGCGAAGGTCGCGTAGTCGCGATGGCCGGAGACGGAATCAACGATGCGCCGGCATTGGCGACGGCCGAAGTCGGTATTGCGATGGGAACGGGTACCGACGTCGCGATGGAGAGCGCCGGCGTCACGTTGGTGAAGGGCGACCTGCGCGGCATCGTACGCGCCCGGAAGCTCTCCCGACAGACGATGTCCAACATCCGACAGAACCTATTCTTTGCGTTTGCGTACAACACCGCCGGCGTGCCGATTGCTGCCGGGGCCCTTTACCCGTTCTTCGGAGTCCTGCTCTCGCCGATGTTCGCCGCGGCGGCGATGAGCCTCAGCTCGGTGTCGGTCATCGGCAACGCGCTTCGTTTGAGACGCGCGACT
>CBFCWN010000038.1:0-34187 GCA_965601515.1 uncultured Myxococcales bacterium
GGCTCGATCTTGAGTCGAAGCTCCGCGTACTCCGGTGTGAACGGTTCGCCGTCCGCCATTTGGTTCTCGAAGTAGAGGCCCTCGGAGAGGTTCGTGTTGTGCGGAATCGCCAATACGTCGCACTCGTTCTCCACGTCGATGCATTCCTCTTCAAGGCGCCTCCAGAGATCCTCCGGATAAGTCTCGTCGAGGTAGCTGTACGGGAGCGCGGTCGTCGTACCGTTCTTGAACATCACGTTCCGGTGGAAGTTCCGAGCTGCCGGGCCGCCGCTCCACTCGTAGCCGGGGAAGGTCGTGAACTCACAGCTGGGGCTTCGATCGTAGGCCGCCTCTGCCTGCTGGATCACGTCGTTCCAGACGTCGATGCCGGCATCGATGCAGAACATGCCGTCTGGCCCGCAGAGCTCTGGATAGACTACGAGCTCGGGCAGAAACGCGGTAAACGCATTGATCTCGATGAAGGCGACGGTCGCCTCTTCGACGGTCGCGTCGAACGCCTGAGCGGTCCGATAGTCCATGCACTGGCGGCTCTCGTAGCCGATCGCCTCAGGGTCGTTGCAAATCGCCAGCGTGCCGAAGAACTCCGCGTGGTCGCTCAGCATCACGAAGTCGAGCGGGCGGTCGATCTGCGCCATGCGCGTTGCGGTTCCATCCTCGGTGTACGGTTGGAGCGTGATCGGCTCACCTCGCGCGAACGCATACGCATCGGCCTGCGTGGTCCGCGTGCCCTGCATGTTGGCATCGAACGAGAGCACGGTGTGAATGTGCGTATCCCCCCAGTACAGCTGACGGAGCTCGTCGAAGTCGGAGCAGCGGCCGAACGAGTCCACGAACTCGCTGTCAGAGCTCGAGCACGCGCTGAGGAAGAAAACGACGATCACCGCGAGCGGTGTCGGTAGGCGACGGGCCATAGCGTGCGAAAAATAGCGAAGTTCGCCGATAATGCAATGCCGCGGCTAGCGAGGACGCTCGCCTCTAAAGACGAAGCGCGCGGGCCCCTTCATCAGAACGCGCTCGCCCTCCTCGCGGACGGTGATATCGAGGATTCCGCCTGGGAGGCGCACGCGAAGTGGGCGCGAGCGTTCGCTTCTCCCGGTTTCCACCGCTGCGACCGCCGCGGCGCACGCGCCCGTTCCGCACGCTTGCGTCCAACCGGCCCCTCGCTCGAGGACATCGAGATGCAGCGAGTCCTCCGAGAGCTTGGAGACGAAGCCGACATTGACGCCCTCGGGAAAGTGAGGGTCCGCCTGCAGTCGGGGGCCGAGCTCCATGCGCTCTACGCCAACGTCGTCGAACGTGACCACGTGGGGATTGCCCATCGAGACGCCTGTGACGTGGAGCGTGTGGCCATCGACTTCGAGAGGTCGGTCGAGCCAGGGCTCGTTTGCATTCAGCGGTAGGTCTCGCGGCTCGAGCGACGGTGCGGCCATTTCGACTTCCACCGACTCTTCGCCAGCTCGGTTGACGACGCGGCACGCGTGCGGACCCGCCGACGTATCGATCGAGACGTCGAGCGTCTCGACCCCAGCTCGCCGCGCGAGGTGCAACGCCGCGCATCGGAGACCGTTCCCGCACATCTCTGGTACGCTGCCGTCGGCGTTGATCACGTCCATGCGCGGCGCATCGACGTCGACGACGAGGACGCCATCGGCCCCAACGCCCCGGTGCCGATCGCAAAGCACGATCGCTTCGTCCGTCGAAAGGCGAGCGTCACCAAGCGCCGTCTTCTCGATGACGATGAAGTCGTTTCCGAGGCCTTCGTACTTGAAGAACGTCAGCGCCATCTCGCTGCTTTAAGACCGACGGACAAAGAGCGCTAGGAGGGCGGTGCCGGGCCGGCGGACGATCGCTCGTAACATGTTAGAACTGTGCAACTTTGCGGCGCTCAGCCGGTTCCGAGGAAGAAGCTCTCGAGCGTCTGACGCTCTGGAACGAGGGCGTCGAGCCGCGCGCCGGCGGCAGTCGAAATGCGGAGAATCTCGTCGACCGCTTTGTCGCCTTCCGCTCGAAGCGTGAGGTGTCCGCCCCCGTCGTCGACGACGACTCCGCGCGAAGTCAGCGACTCTTTGAGTGCAGCAGACGCGCCGCTCAGACGGATCTCCACCTTGCGCTGCGGCGACCGGAGAAGGTCGTGGACGCTGCCCTCCGCCGTGATCTCCCCGTGGCGCATGATCACGACGCGATCGCAGAGGAGCTCGACGTCGCTCAAGATGTGGCTCGTGAAGAGCAGTGTCTTTCCACGCTCGCGCTGCTCGAGGAGCAGGTCACGAACCTCCTTGCGACCGATGGGATCGAGTCCGCTCATCGGTTCATCGAGCACGAGGAGCTCGGGGTCGTGCAGAAGAGCCTGCGCGAGCCCTACTCGCTGCATCATGCCTTTCGAGAACTTTCCGATCGGACGATCGATCGCGTGTCGGAGCCCCACTTTGTCGACCATCGCTTGGGAGCGATCGCGCAGCTCGCTTTTCGGGATGCCGGTGAGCCGTCCGCAGAGGTCGAGAAACTCGAGCGGCTTCAAGTACTGGTAAACGTACGGATTCTCCGGCATGTAGCCAACGCGTTTCGCCGCTTCGCGATCGCCCGCGGAGCGACCGAACAGCGTGATCTCGCCCGCGGTCGGGAAGATCAGCCTCAGGATCGACTTGATCGTCGTGGTCTTGCCGGCGCCGTTTGGACCGAGGAGGCCGAAGATCTCGCCACGGCGCACGCTGAACGTGGAGCTCTTCACGGCCTCGACGCGCTTTCGAAAGAACCCGATGTGGAAGACCTTTTGGAGCCCCTTCACCTCCAACACGATGTCGTCACGCATCGAGCACTCCCTTTATGACGGTGGCCACCTGCTCGACCTCGGCGTTTCGCATCTGCGGGTAGAGCGGAAGCGCGATGCCCCGGCTCGCGACCGTTTCAGCGATCGGGAGCGACGCATCGTTGCCGGCAAAGCTACCGAGCTTGTGAATCGCGAACGAAAGTAAGCCGGCTTCGACGCCTCGCTCGCGCATCGCGGCGATGACGGCGCCCCGATCGTGCCCTTGCGGGAGCAGCAGACCGAAGGTCTGGTAGTTGCTCTCCGCTCCCTCGGGGGTGGCCTGTACCTGGAGTCGTTCTGGGAGGAGTCGTCGATAAAGTGCGGCGAGCTCTCGACGACGGACAACGATGTCGTCGAGCCTGTTGAGCTGAGCGAGACCGAGGGCGGCGGCGATCTCGGTCAATCGGTAGTTGCCGGCCGCAACGACGAACTTTCCGCGCAGCTGGCCGTGGTTGCGGAGCGCTCGGAGCTGCTCCGCTACGTCGTCGTCGTCCGTGAGGCAGATGCCGCCCTCGCCGGTGGTGAGGATCTTTCGCGGGTGAAAGCTCATGCACGAGATGAGACCCAAGCGACCACACGGAACGTCTGGGAATCGGCTACCGAGAGCGCAGGCGGCGTCCTCGATGATGGGAAGCGTGCCGAGCGCTTCAGCGATTTCGGCCGCACGAGCCGGATTGCCGAACTGATCGATGACGATCGCGGCCTTGGTGGCATCTCCGCGGCCATGTCGAAAGCCGTCCGGCGTGCCGTTCCATTCATCGGGATCGATGTCGATGAAGCGAACTCGGGCGCCTGCCGCGCGCGCAACGTGCGCCGGACTCGGCCAGCTGAGGGCGGGACAGAGAACATCGTCGCCCGCTCCAACGTTGAGCACCTTGAGGGCCAGCTGAAGCGCGGCGGTGCCGCTCGAGACCGCAACGGCGTGCTTTCGGCCGACCAGTGCGGCCACCGCCAGCTCAAAACGTTCGACGAGCTGCCCCTGCACGAGCTGACCCGACTCGAGGACAGCCGCGACTGCGCGCTGCTCGTCCTCTCCAATCCAAGGTTTCGCAAGACGAATCAAAGCGTCCTCAGCTTACCAGGGGTGGCAAGGGGTTCTCCAGATTGCGGGGTCGAGGGTCGACGCGCAGGCTTCGGTGGTGGACCTCGCGAGTCAGCTCAACGCGTTGGAGCGGGCAATCACGCGAATGGGCGTGCGTGTGGTCGAGGAGGAGCTGCCGGACGAAGCCGCCATCGATGGCGGGCTATGCACCGTTGGAAACGAGCGAGTTTTGTATGTCTCGCCGAACGCGCCCCCGTGGAGGCGGGCCGAGGTGCTTCTTGGGGCGCTGCGACGACTCCCAAACGAAGATGTCTGGCTTCCGCCGGAGATTCGGGGACTGCTCGAGCGCCGGTATTGCGGCGACGCGGGCGATCCACTGTTAGGATCGTCAGACGAGGCAAAGCGTTGAGCGGACTTGGACTCATACTCTCTGGCGGTGGCGCGCGTGGCGCGTACGAAGTTGGAGTTCTCGAATACATTTTCAACGAGTTTGGCGACGTCGGCGGCCGTCCGCCGTCGGTCGACCTGATCTCGGGAACGAGCGTCGGCGCGGTCAACGGCGCGTTCGTGGCGTCGATGCTGCACGACATCCCCGGCGGAATTCGAAACTTGGTGTCGATCTGGAACGACCTCGAGCTGGCGCACGTGCTTGGCTTCGGGCTCCGTCAGGCCGCGGGGCTCTACCGGGTCTTGTTGGGGGGGTCGAGTGAGGCCCGAGGCGTTTTCGACCCCTCTCGTCTCTCGATGCTCGTCGGGAAGAACGTCAACTGGCGGGGGCTTCGTCAAAACATCCGCACGGGAAAGCTGAAGGCGCTGACGGTCAGTACGACGCACGTGGGCACAGGTCAGCCGGTGATTTTCGTCGACTCGGCGCCAGGTGTGACCATCCCCATGAGCCTCGGGCTTCACGCGCTCGTCCGGCGTGCGAAGATCGGACAGCACCACGTGCTCGCGTCTGCTGCGATTCCGCTGATCTTTCCCGCAGTGGAGATCGGAGACGAGATTCACTGCGATGGAGGGCTCCGTCTCAACACGCCGATGGGCCCATCGATTCATCTCGGCATGCATCGGCTGTTGGTCGTGGGTTTGTCGACTCCGCAGACGGAAGGCCGCAAAGCGGTGCAGGACGGAAAGTACCCGGGCGCGACCTTCATGCTCGGCAAGGTGCTGAACGCCTTCTTGCTCGACCACGTCAACACCGACCTTCTCGAAGTGCAGCGCATCAACGACTTCCTTCGCGACGGCGTAAAGGCATACGGGCCGGAGTTCCTCGACAAGCTCAACGACGCCGCCAAAGCGCGCGGCGCACTCGCACCACGCCGAGTCGTCAGCTCCCTCGTGCTTCGTCCAAGCACCGACATTGGAAAGGTCGCCGCGGACTACCTAGCGTCGCATCGCGTTCGCTTCGGAAAGGCTCTCGGCCGCGCCTTCATCAGCATGCTCGACGTTGGCGCAGGTGCCGACGCCGACCTCGCGAGCTACCTCCTGTTCGACGGTGGGTTCGCCCAGACTCTCATGGAGATGGGCCGCCGCGACGCCCACGCCCGCCGCTCCGAAATCGAAGCCTTCCTCTTCGAAGACCCCTCCTAAGGGACACGCAGGTCCCCTAGTCTTCGCCGCGGAGGCCGTAGCGTTTGGCGAGTTCGCGGAGGTGGTAGCGGGTGAGCCCGGCGGCTTTGGCGCTTCGCGTGATGTTGTCGCCGTGTTTGTCGAGGAGGGCCTTCAGGTACTGGGCCTCGAACGCGTCGACGACTCGTTGCTTGGCGTCTTTGAACGGGGTGCCGTCTTCGACGAACTGCTCTGCCGTGCCGCCCGGGAGGAACACCGGTGGAGTCTTCTGCGACGCCGGAAGAAGATCGTGCATGCCGAGCTCCGGTCCGTTGGCCAAGGACACCGCTCGTTCGATCGTGTTCTTCAGCTCGCGCACGTTGCCAGGCCACGGGTACGCCTGAAGCTTGGTCATGGCGTCTTCCGAAATCGTGTACGTCATGCCGTCCCCCTGGGGGTTGCGCTTTCCCGAGTCCTCGAGGAACTGAGCGGCCAGAGTTGGAATGTCCTCAGGTCGCTCGCGGAGCGGAGGCAGGCTCACCTCGACGACGCTCAGTCGATAGTAGAGGTCCTCTCGGAAGGTGCCCTCGTTCACCATTTGTCGAAGGTCGCGATTCGTCGCCGCGATCACGCGCACGTCGACGGGAATCATCTTCGTTCCGCCCACCCGCTGCACCTCTCGGGTCTCGAGGACGCGAAGTAGCTTCGGCTGAAGGCTCAGATCGAGCTCGCCAATCTCGTCGAGAAACAGCGTGCCTCCATCGGCGACTTCAAAGCATCCACGACGCCGATCCGCGGCTCCCGTGAACGACCCCCGCTCGTGCCCGAAAAGAATGCTTTCGATCAAATTCGCGGGAATTGCGCTGCAATCCTGGACGATCAGCGGCCTCTGCACCCGCTTCGAAGCCCTGTGAATCGCCCGTGCCACGAGCTCCTTGCCGGTGCCCGTCTCCCCTCGGACCAAGACCGTCAAATCCGAGGCCGCCACCTTTTCGAGCACGGCAAAGATCTCCCGCATGCGCACGCCGTGCCCGATCAGGTCGTAGAACTGCTCGCGCCCGCTGAGGTCGATGTCGACCGTCCCAGGCCCGTGCTCGAATCGAATGACCGTGCCGCCCACCCGAATCGGCATCCCCGGTTCGAGCCACGCTTCCCTCACCCGGACTCCTGCGACCCAGGTCCCCGCCTTCGACCCGAGGTCGCGCAGCAAGAACCCCGTCTCGCTTGCGATGATCTCGCAGTGCGTGCCGCTCACGGACTCGTCGCTAAGCGTGACGTCGCAAATCACGCTGCTGCCAATGGTCACACGCTCGCTTGCAATATCGAGCCGAGTTCCGCGCTCAGGTCCATCCTCCACGACGATGCGACTCTTTCGGAGAGTTCGCTTGGTCGCCATTCGAGCCGACGACAACGGAGTCGGGACCGACTCGCTCACTCAGCGTCCTTTCGGATCGCGTCCATCGCGGCCCCGTAGTCTTCGTGTTTGAACACTGCGCTCCCGGCCACGATCACATCCGCACCCGCTTCGACGACTTTTCGTGCGGTCCCAGGCTTGACCCCGCCGTCGACCTCGAGGTCGATGTCGTAGCCCGACTCATCGATCATCGCGCGCACCTGTTCGAGCTTCCGCGTCGCCGACGGAATGAACGATTGGCCGCCAAAGCCCGGGTTCACGCTCATCACGAGAACGAGATCGATATCGGGAAGGATGTACTCGAGGCAATCCGGTGGCGTGTGTGGATTGAACGCCACGCCGGCGCGTTTCCCAAAGCTTCGAATGTGCTGAAGCGTACGTTGAAGGTGAACGGACGCTTCGGCGTGGACCGTAATTCGGTCGGCGCCAGCCTCTGCAAACGACTGAACATACTTCTCGGGTTCGACGATCATGAGATGCACGTCGACCGTCTTCTTCGTGGCTTTACGGACGGCATCGACAACGACTGGGCCGATGGTGAGGTTGGGCACGAAACGCCCATCCATGACGTCGACGTGAATCCAGTCTGCACCCGCTTGATCGACCGCCTGGACTTCAGCCTGAAGGCGGCCAAAATCCGATGAAAGGATGGAGGGAGCGATTCGGAGGGCTTTCGGAGAGCGGGGCACGGAGCCAGTCAAGCGCTGCGGCGGCGGCGTGTCAATCGCATCCGTTCCTTGACCCAGCCTGTGCCGGCAAAGGACAATGATATGACGCCTCGAGGGAGGGCGAGCGACGCGCGATGAGCGATCAGAGATACAACCTGATCGAGAAACTCGAGGCCGGGGGTATGGCCGAGGTGTTCCTCGGAGAGGTCACGAGCGTCCAGGGCTTCAAGAAGAAGGTCGCGATCAAGCGGGTTCTTCCCCATCTGGCGTCCCACACGAACTTCATCGGGATGTTCCTCGACGAGGCTCGCCTTGGGGCTCGGCTGTCGCATGCCAACATCGTCAGCGTCTTCGACATCGGCAAGGCCGACAACAGCTACTTCATCGTGATGGAGTTCATCGACGGGACGAACCTCAAGAAGGTGGTCGAAACTCTTCGCGCCAAGAGAAAGCCGTTTCCCCTCAAGGACGCCATCTATATCGCGATGGAGGCCTGCCGCGGGCTGAGCTACGCGCACGAGCTTCTCGACGACGATGGTGGGCCGCTCGACCTCGTACACCGCGACGTGTCGCCCCCGAACATCCTCATCAGCAAACGCGGTGAGGTAAAGGTCACCGACTTCGGATTGGCCAAAGCGCGAACGCAGCTCGAACGAACGGACCCCGGAGTCGTCAAGGGCAAGTTCAGCTACCTGTCGCCCGAAGTCGCGAGCGGTCAGCAGGCCGATGAGCGCGCGGACATCTTTGCGCTTGGCGTGTGTCTTTGGGAGATGCTTGCGGGTCGCCGCCTGTTCCTCGGGGAGACCGACTACGAAACCGTGCAGGCCGTTTCGGCCGCGCAGGTGCCGAGCCTCGTTGGAACACACGCAGAGGTCGACGAAGAGTTCGACGCGATGCTGCAGCGCACGCTTGCGCGTCGTCCGGAGAACCGTTTCCAGTCTGCACGCGAGCTCGGTGACGCGCTTGCTGGTTACCTCTTTCATCATCAGATGAAAGTCACCTCGTACGACATTGCGAATCTCGTGAAAGAGGCGCTCGAACGTCTCAAGTCGGTGCCTCCGCGACCGGCGGCGATCGACACCATGATCCTCGAAGAGCTTCAACAGTTCACGTCGCTCGACAGCAAGGCGGGCGTGCCGATCGAGGAGGGCGAGCTCACGCTGAGCCCCGACAATGAGGGCTCCAGGCCCCTCGACGCGTCGGAGTTCGTCGATCCGAGCAACTGGTTCGAGGGGGACCAAGACGTCGAGCACGCCATCGAGAACGTGCGAAACAGCGCACCGGCGGGTGCGACGATGGGGTGGTTCGAGACGAAGGACGACAACGCAAACGTGCGCCGGCCCGCCGCCGTGCCGATGGGGCCTTCGCTCAATCCGCCGGAACCGGTGAGCGAAGGCGGTGGCGCTCAGCCGGTCATGACCTTCCGTCCCCCGGGGGCGACTCCGATCGCCATCAAGGAAAACGAAGAAGCGGAAGCGGTAACCACGGCGAAGGCGTCGGCGCTTCCAACGGAGACTCCTAAGCCCCCGAGCAAAGGCGGAGGAAAGGCGATTTGGATCATTCTCGGCGTTGCGGCGTTGGCGTCGGCGGGCGTCGCCATAGGCTGGTTCATCACGCAGTAGGTCTACGACCCTGACCCTGACGCACAGTGCGACTGAGGTGACGGAGTCGGTGGTATTCGGAAAGTGGGAGTGGACTTCCTCCGAAGCGAGTGGCGAGGTACGCCCGGGTGACCTCGTCGACCTCGCTTGCGGCCAAAAATCCGTCAGTCCGAAGCTGCGCGGCGTGCTCTCGCGGCGTCACACCAGGGGGACGCGGCTGCCCGACTTTCCGAAGACTGCCTTCGAGTGCGAGGTAGAGGCGGACGGCTCTATCGCGGTCAGGGTCGAGTCGTCTTCCAGCCTGGTCCTGACGACGGCGTTTGCGCTGCCAGCGCCGGATGAGAACGCCGACACCGAACACGCTCATGACCGCGATGAACCAGCGCCAGTCGGGTTGAAAGGAGATCCCTTCCATCGGTCCGTCCTTGCCGGTGGCGTCGGCCGGACGCTTGCCGAAGTTGTTGCCCTTGTCGCGAAGAGACTTGAACCATCCCGCAATGCCCCGAAGTGCTCGCGTCTGGTCTCGAATGTTGAACTCGACGACGTACTGAGCCCAGCGAACGCGTAGTGCGTCGACCATCTGACGAAACTTGATGGCGAGGCCGGACGGAACGCCCGCGCGCTGTGCGGACACGGGGGTCGGATCGAAGGTGAGCCAGCGGGTTCCATCGTGGATCTCTACCCAGCTGTGAGCGTTGCCGTTTCGAACCGCGTAGTAGTTTCCGTAGGGGTTGAAGTCGGCGCCGAGGAAGCCCGTGACGTTCCGCGCGGGAACGCCAAGCGACCGCATCATCATCGCCATCGCGGTCGAGAAGTACTCGCAGTGACCCGCCTTGGCCTCGAAGAGAAAAACGTGGAGCGGATCCTTCCCGGTGGTGTCCGGCTGCTCGAGCGTGTAGCGAAGACTCGAGCGCAAGTAGGCCTCGATACGTCGAGCCTGAGCGGTTGGGTCGGTGAGATCGCCTGCGACCTGCCGTGCGAGGAGCGCGATGTCTTCATAGTCCGGCGGAACCTCGAGGTAACGGTCCCGGAAGGCTTCGGGGATCTGCTTTGGGATACCGACGATGTCGTCCCGAACGTACGCTTTGTACGTGAGCGGACCCTCGACCGCGCCTCGGTAGCGAAAGTCGAAGCCCGGTGAGCGAATCACCGTACGAGGGACTCTCTTGGCCGCGCGGATCGTAGGGGCGATGCTGATCGAGACGGTCCCCTCCGGCAGGAACAGCACCGCCTCTTCCATCGGGTCGAGGATGATTTCGAGCTCGAGATCGTCGGCGCTTGGCCGACGATACCTGTTGGAGTTCGGGTGAGTGTAGAGGAGGTAGTCCTCCCCGGAGCGGTACACCTTGTCGCCCCCGGCGTGGGTTCGCGACCAACGGTCTTCTTCGTAGGTATCGAACGAAGTGCCGCGAAGCCGAATTGGAATCGAAGGTGGAGGCGGGTTCGGCAGACTCTTCATCTTCACGCGCATGATGACCGTCGGGTCGTCGCGAATGGTGCCAAAGCCTCCGAGCTCGACGTCGTCGCCAAACCCTGCGACTGCCATCTGCTGTGCGCCGAGGCTCGACAAGAACCCGAATCCGACGCGCGGGAATGCGAAGAACATCGCGGCGGTGAGAAGGAACAGCGGGACGGCAAGCATCGCGGTTCCTGCGAAGAATGCGCCGGAGGTCAGCTTGTCACTGTCGAGCTCCGCTCGGAGGACGGGGCTATCGATGCCGTGCTGGGATTCGAGTTCCTTCCGAAGGTGGGTGAGCGTCAGCATCCAAGGCATGACGACGACGAAGCCGAAGAAGACAACTCCGAAATCGAGACCGGACGACAGCACCGTGCCGGCAATGAGGTGGAGAAACGCGAGGATCGCGATCTGCTGGTAGTCGGCGGCAGTCTTCCGGTGAGCGAGGCGCGAAATCTGCAGAAACGCCGCGTATTGCACGCCGACCGTCAGCACTGGTTCGCCTCCGATCGCGCGGGCGGCCTGAACCAGCAGGAGGACGACGGCCGTGACGTTCCAGAAACGCGTATACCCGGGGCTGTCGATGGCCGGCGGCTCGGCGAACCAACTCGCGATGAACGCGAACATCACGACGAGTGAATCGACGAGCGTAAACGTGCTGCCAAGCATGAGCGCGATGAGGCCGAGGCCCGCGAACATGTACGCGACGAGCTTGTGGGCGAATTCGAACCTCATGCCGCCCACCTGCCGCTGATGCGTTTCCGAGGCTTCGGCGCTGAATCGACGCGCTCTGCTTCGAGCAGGGCGAGGAAGTGCCAAACCGGGTCGGGAGCGTTGCCGCCGGTTGCGATGGGGGACTGGGTCTTGCCCGCCTGAACCTGGACCGACACCCCGCGCCCTAGGTACGCCGCGGCCAAGGTCGCTGCTTCTGAGATCCGAAGCTCAAAGTCTTCCAGCCACGCTGCTTCGTCTTCGGTGTCTTTCGGCATGACGTTGTCGACGGTTAGGGTGACGAGAGCGCTGGTGTCCTGCTCGTGCTCCCGCACGACGAGCTCGCCGCGACTGGCGGTGCGCTTCCAGTGGATGTCTCTGGCCTCGTCGCCTTCACGGTAGAAGCGGACGCTTCCGGCAAACTCGTTTCCGCGGCCCGTGCGGTGCATCGGGGCTTCGTCTCCGGAAATGGGACGCACCGGCGGTGGTGCAACATGATCGAGCAGTCTCGGATAGACGATGAGCTCTTCGGGCTTGTTCGTAACGTAGCCTTTCTCGATCAAGCCGAAGGGGTAACGAGTACGCACGCGAATTTGGCCGAACTGAAGGCGCCCGCGTCTCGGCGGTTCGAATGCGTAGCCCGAGATCTCGGTTGAGCCCGACGGGACTCTGAGGAAGTGTGCAGCGTTCGTGTCTTCCCCGTCGATTTCGTCGACCATCTCGACCGAGACGCTGGCGAGCCAGCGCTTGTCGTTCGTGGCCGCGACTTCGATCACGGTCTTCGCCCCGACGAAGAGTCGGGCTGGCGCACGCCGACGCATCCGGAGCTTCCAAAGAGCGAGGTCGCTGAGCACACCGCTCACGAGGAGCAAGCTGAGCAGCAGACCTAGCAATAGGTAGAGCAGGTTGTTCGCCGTGTTGACCGCTGCAAACCCGACACCGATGGTGACGAACAAGAAGACTCGCCCCTCACGACTGAGTCGAAACTTGCGATTGGTCCGCCGCTGTCGAAAGACACGCATCGGCGGACCCGTTAGAGTGGCACGGCGACGAGGGTCAGGAGCTCGCGAATCGCGCGCTGGGCATCGTCACGGACTGCCGCACCCGACATACTGCCTGCGACTTTGACGCGGTGCGCGAGCACAGGTTCGGCAAGAGCCTTCACGTCGTCTGGTAGGACGTACGAGCGGCCCTCGACGAGTGCGCGTGCCCGAGTGGCTCGCTCGAATCCGAGTGCTCCCCGAGTCGACACACCCACCGACAAGAGCGGCGTATTGCGAGTCGCGATCACAATCCGGTGCAGGTATTCGAGAATGGCCTCATCGACACGAACCGAGTCGACGGCCTGTTGGACGTGTCTCAGCTCCGCGGCACTCATCACGGAATCGAGCTTCTGAACGGGGTCGGCGCCGCGGCGATTCAGCACTTCGAGTTCTACACCGGGAGGCGGGTAGCCGATGCTCAAGCGCACCAAGAACCGATCCAGCTGGGACTCAGGCAACGGGTAGGTCCCGTAGAACTCCTGTGGGTTCTGCGTCGCGACGACGAAGAACGGCTCCTCGAGCTCGTGTGTCTCGCCGTCGATCGAAACCTGACGTTCGTCCATCGCTTCGAGAAGGGCGCTCTGCGTCTTCGGCGTCGTTCGGTTCACCTCGTCGGCCAGAAGCACCTGGGTGAAGATCGGACCGGGTCGAAACTCGAACGTGCTCTTCGTTTGGTTGAACACGTTGCCGCCGACCACGTCGCTCGGCATCAGATCGGACGTGCATTGGAGTCGACGGAACGATACACCCACCGACGCTGCGAGCGCGCGCGCGAGCGTTGTCTTGCCAACGCCGGGCACGTCTTCGAGCAGCAGATGCCCGCGTGCCAGCAGCGATACGACCGCAAGCTTGATGACTTCTTCTTTGCCGCGAACCACCTGCGCGACGTTCTGAACCAGTCGCCGCGAGAGGAGGGTCGCATTCTCCGAGATGTGCGCGACGCTAGGTTGAGCCACCGTCGAAGCGTAACATGCCCAACGTTACCACCACAATCTTCCACCCCCACCATCCAAAAAGGGGACACGCAGCCCCCCCAAAACACCAACAATTCCAAAGCGTTGCGTACTAACCCGCGCGTTTCGCAACCGGCGCTCATGCGGTTACAGGCTGCGCGGCCTATCAAGAAACCCAGAGTTTTTCGCAAATCGCGCGGGTCGATCTGCAACTACTCAATATGTTTGGTGTTCTAGCTACCCTGCGTGTCCCTTAGGGAAGCGTAGTCGCGGCCTGGTTCTGCCGCGGTGGAAGTGGGGAGGCCTGCGCGCTCCCAGCCGGATTCCTGGAGCTGGCCGAAGGCGTCGCGAGCGCCTCCCCAGCCCGCGCGTTGGTCTACGATGGTGGCGTAGCCAGCGGCGATGAGCATCTCTGCGGCGCGCAGGGAACGGCCGCCGGACCGACAGCCAAGGATGATCTTGTCGTCCTTGCCGAAGTTCGACGCGACTTCGGCAAGGAAGTTCGGATTCGGCTGCATGCCCGCTGCGGTCTTGTGCATCAGCGGGATGTTGTACGCGCCGGCCGGGTGTCCGGCGTCGAACTCCGGGATCGAACGAACATCGAGGTAGACGTAGCCCTGCTCACGAACGAGCGAGTCGGCCTCTTGAGGAGAAACTCGAGTGACGGTCATGACGCACTTGTAGAGACCTCGACGAACGACGCAAGCACAGGTTTAGCGCGATGCGATCGGGCGGCTCGACTCGCGGACTACGACCGTGGTCGGGCGGTCGGCGGGCGTCGGTAAAATGGCGTTCCATCCCGGTGGAAGGACCGGATGTGTGAACTGGAAAAGGTACTTGGCGTCCGCGGGCGCCAGGTTGATGCATCCGTGCGACCGCCTTCGCCCGAAGTCGTCGTGCCAAAATGCCGCGTGAAACCCGTAAGAGCCTCGAAAGAACTGGACCCAGGGAACGTCCTGGATGGCGTAGTTCTTTTCGACGTTGGTTCGCTCGAGGTCGTCCATGTCGGAGTAGTCGAGCTTCACCCAAATCTGGAATACGCCGAGCGGGGTCTTGGATTCTCTCGAGTTGCGGCCCGTAGAAACGAGCGTCGCGAAAAGTGGAGATGGCCCCTCGTAGGCGACCAGCAGCTGCTGTTCCACGTCGACGTCAATCCAGCGTTCACTCGGACCCACACCGCTCGGCGGCTTCTGGGGCTCAGGGATCGCAAGAGCCGCGCGCTTCATCCAACGCCCGTTCTTCAACTGAACCCAGCTCTTCGTGGTGCGCTCGATGCGGACCAACGTGTGTCGTTCCAAGGTGCGCCCCGGACGTCCGTTGGGTTGGTCGAACATGCGAGCGGGTCGAACGGATACCCAGCCGATGTCGAGCGTGTCACCCGGCCGTAGCATCGCGCCTCGGAACTCGCTGCCATCGACGAAATGCACGGAAGCACGCTCCACCCAAAGGTGCCTGCGAGTGCGAACGAACTCGACGCCTTCGTATATCTGTTGTCCCGTAACGACGATCCCGAAGCCCTTTCCGAACGCCTCGACGTAGTCGTAACGAAAGTAGTCGCTCGGATGCGCGTACGCGCGTGTGCCGTCGAAGCGGATGAAGGCGTAGCGTTGCGGCAGTCGCGCGCCGTTCTTCGCGAGCTCGTCGACGGCGACGCCGGGTGGTGACGCAGAGGGCGATACGTGCGCTTCGCAGATGTAGAGCGAATCGGAGGTCTCGTACCAAACGCCGGTAGAGCACCCTTTGCCGAACACTCGCTTGGTAAACCCGAGCCGCGTTCCCTTCCCGACGGTCCCACGCCGCCGCGACTCCGAATCAGGGGCGACCATCACCGGAGCTCCGTCGTCGAGAACCTCGATCGAGCGAGCCCACGAGGGAGCGGGCACCGCCGTCTCGGCCAACGCCACCGCACTCCAAGCAACCAAGACAACCCACCCCCAGCGCACCTTCCAATCCTATCAGGGACACGCAGGGTGTCTCAAAACCGTTTATTTACGCAGGCTTAGAAAACAACCCGCGCGTTTTGCGAGAACGCACAGGCCGCGCGGCCAGCCAAAGACCCCACGTTTTTCGCAAATCGCGCGGGTCGATCGGCAAGCGTATGGAATGATTGGGGTTTTGGGTACCCCGCGTGTCCCTAGGCGCGGAGGCTGGCTAGGAGGAGGCCGGGGAGGCGCATCAGGGACGGGTCCGCGGTGAAGTAGGTGACCTTGCGGCCGACGTCGACGGCGTTTCGATGGTCGAAGAACCACGGGGGCTTGGGGAAGGGTCGGAAGGGGCCGCGGAGGACGGACTTCTGCGGGTTGTCGAACATGTAGGTGTTGTGAACCACGCCCTGACCCGAACGGATATCGTCAATGGTGTGGCCCGGGAACGCGCCCCAGGTCGTCGCCACCATTCCGTAAACGATGCCTGCCCAGTGATTCACCGCAACGCTTCCATAGCGAAGGTTCGCGATGGCGCGCTCCACCGCATCGTTGACGGCCGGGTCCTTCAATGACTTCGGGTGGACGATGATGGTCGCGTTGAGCGTGCCCCAGATTCGGTCGTTGCAGAAGTCGACGGCGCGGTCGATGTACTCCACGACGGAGTCCGAGGGCAACGCTACCTCGCTGGTTTGTCCGCACCACGACTCCATGTTGAAACAAATGTCGTCGGTGTCGTTCGGGTCGAGGTGGTGCATCAGCGTCCAGGGAACTCGGCCTTCACCCCGGGTGCCGAACTGATCCGCGTCCGGGTGATGCGACAAGAACATCTTGTGACGCTGTTCCGACCCTGGGTAGTAAGGCGCTCGGTCGCCTACTTTTTGGAGTGCTTTGCGGAGCGAGTCTAGAAACGCCTCTCGCTGATTCCACTGTTCGTGCTGAATGATCACCCGCGTCGCCGAGCAGTTGTAGCCGGAGTTGTTGCAGAGCGAGGATGCGACGTTCTCCCCGTGAAAATCGAGGTCTTTCTGCGACCACGGCCCAGGCACGACGATGAGCGGACTCACGTTCCCAAGCTCGCAGGTCAGGCGCTTCGGGTTCACGGGCTGACTGGCGGCTTTCCGCTCCTCTCCCTCCTGGCCTACGCCGAACACGATCGCGTCGTGTGTCTTATCGGAGCCGGTGATGTGGATTTCGTTTACGAGCTCGTGCGTGCATAGGTACTTTCCCTCTTCGGCGCCGCCGTACACCACTTTGAAAAAACCTCGCTCCGATAGCGAGCTGAACGCGCGGTCGATGTAAGGTCCGAGATACTCGTTGACCGGATTCATCTTGAGGATCACCACCTGCCCCTCGACGAAGAGTTTGTAGAGCGCGTCCATGGGTCCAATCGACGCTATGTTGCCGGCGCCAAGGACGAGCCCGATCTGACCGCTCGAGGGCTTGTTTCGGTAGAACGCCGCCTGATGATTCGGAAGGTCGGCGAGCGTGACGCTCGGGTCCATCCAAACCTCTGCTGTGAACCCTTGGAACAGGATGCCGTCCCACGCGGTACTCGGCACCACGGGTGCCACGACCTGTCCGTCCGGGCGTGCGTAGGCAGCCTTCGGGAGCTGTGGAACACCGTAGTCGCGAATGTCCCGAAGGGACGACATGAGGAGCATGATGTTCCGAATCACCGTCGAAACGCCGCCCAGCCACTCTTCGGCTTCCGCCGCCGAACCCGGGGTCATCCCTTTCGCTTTGACCGCCGCCGCCACCCAGTCCTCCGCGACGTCAACCATTCCCAGCCGAATCTGCTCGAGAAACTCGATCCGCTCGTCGATCTCGAGCTCGACCCATTCGTCCTTGTGGTCGTCGAGGATTGCTAGGGCCTCGTCGATTCGGGAGCGCGAGGTTGGCTCGATGCGATGTTGGGCTTCGGGAATCGCGACGGAACCGAGAACTTCAACGGCGGGTTGGGTCACAGGGCCTCCTTCAGTCGGCGGACGATGATTCTACCAAGAGTGCGCGAACGTCGTCGAGGGTGTCACAGACTCGCGCGGGCGGAAGGCTTCTCAAGAACACCTTCCCGTAACCCTTTCGACGAATCCGAGAATCGAGGATCGCGACCACGCCCTTGTCCTGCGTCGTCCGGATCAGTCGACCAAAGCCCTGTTTGAGCGAGAGCGCGGCCGCAGGAACGAGATAACGCATGAACGATGACTCGCCCGACTCTTCGAGACGCTTGCATCGTGCCTCGACCACCGGATCGCTCGGGACCTCGAACGGGAGCTTGTCGATCACGACGAGCCGAAGCGCAGACCCCGGAACATCGACCCCCTCCCAAAAGCTCGCGGTCGCAAAGAGCACGGCATGCCCCTGGTCGCGAAACCGGTCGAGCAGGGTCTGTTTGGGCGCGTCCCCTTGCGTGAACCACTCGTATTCGAGCTCTTTGCCGACGCGTTCGGCAAGCAGCCGCATCATGCGCTTCGACGTGCACAGGACGAACGCGCCGCCCTTCGACATCTCGATCAACGCGAGGATCTCCTTTGCCGCCGCTTCGATGAAGTCCGACGCCCGAGGGTCCGGCATGTGTGGCGGGGCGTAGAGCGCCGCTTGCTCCTCGTACCGAAACGGCGACTCGACGAGCTCTTCGCTCACCTCGGCCTCGATGCCGAGTCGCTGCCTGAGGAACTTGAAGTCACCGCCCGTGGTGAGCGTGGCGCTCGTGAACACCAGGCACGGAACCCGCTCGTGAAGACGCTCGCGAAGGATCGGACCGACGTCGATCGGGCTCGACCCGACCGACGGACTCCGCCCGGAACCGAAACCGAGGGCCCAGCTCACCTGCCCCGGCGACTCGAGCGAACCGAGCGCCTCCCGAAGCTGGTCGGCGCGTCGCGCGATTTGAAGCACGGGCTCCCGAGGCGGACGCACGTTCCGACACGCCGCAGAGAGCTCGGAAAGGACGTTGTCGAGAGCGAACAGCTCCTCTTCGGGGATCGACTCCGGCGGCAAAGGCACGCGACCCCCGTTGTCGCCCGCGGGCAGCGCGGAGAAGAAGTTCGACGTTCGCTGCAAGACCGCGTCGAGAATCCGCGTTTCGTGGCGCTCGCTTTCCGAATCCGCACGCAGCACCAGACGCGCATCACGCACCAGACGCTCGAGCATCGCCGTCGAGAGTCGTGAGCCGAAGAACATGGTCGCGGTGTCCTCGAGCTGGTGGGCCTCATCGAAGACCACCGCGTCGTAGTCCGGAATCACCGAGGCGAACCCAGTCTCGCGAAGCGCGAGGTCCGCGAAGAACAAATGGTGATTGACGACGATGAGCTGAGCGCTTTCCGCCTGCCGCCGAGTGCGGGTCACGAAACAGTCGTCGTAGTACTCGCAGCGTGCGCCGATTCGAGTGTCCGACCCGCTGACGACCCGCCCCCAGACCGGGTGCTCCTCGGCAATGGTCGAAAGCTCAGCGCGGTCCCCGGACGCGGTGGACTCCACCCAGTCGCGAAGCAGCGGAAGCACGCGGGCAAACCTCGATTTCGTCGCGTCAGCGCTTCGTGCGAACTCGTGAAACCGGCGGAGGCAGAGGTAGTTGCCGAGGCCCTTGACGCACGCCGCCTCGACGTCGAGCCCCAGGTGACGCTCGAGCGCAGGCAGGTCCTTTTCCATGATCTGATCTTGCAGCGCACGTGTGCCGGTCGACACGACCACGCGTCGACCGCTGAGAATCGCCGGCGTGAGGTACGCCCACGTCTTTCCGGTGCCCGTGCCGGCCTCGATCAACAGGGTACCGTCGTGCTCGAGCACGTCTTGCACCGCGCGCGCCATTCGGATCTGTCCGGGGCGATGCTCATAGCCGGAAACGCCCCGAGCCAGTGGCCCGGTCGGTCCAAGCAAGTGCCCGGAGTCCATGCGCGTGCTCTAGCACGCCGGACTGTCGCTGACCTCAGGGCGCGCTATACCTCGAATCCCGTGATTCCGATCCGCGACCTCAACAAGACAAAGCGCACTCCGATCGTCACGTGGGGCCTGATCGCCGCCAACGTCCTCGTCTTCTTCGGCACGCTGAGTATGGGCTCGTCGGATGCGGAGAACGTGGTGATGCGCTTCGGCGTCATTCCGGACGTGCTCGTCCACGGAAGCTGGTCAGAACCGCGCTCGGCGGGAGGCGCGCTCGGCAGCTGGGTGACCCCGTTTACGAGCATGTTTCTCCACGGCGGGCTTCTTCACCTCGCCAGCAACATGCTGTTCCTTCACGTGTTTGGTGACAACGTCGAAGACGTGCTCGGGCGCGTCCGCTTCCTGCTCTTCTACGTACTTTGCGGGCTTGGCGCCGTGCTGGGACACGTCCTCGTCGAGCCAAGCGGCATGGTTCCGATGATCGGCGCATCGGGCGCCATTTCCGGCGTGCTGGCCGGGTACATGACGCTCTTCCCTCACGCGCGGGTCGTGACGCTCATCCCGATTTTCATCTTCATTCACTTCATGGAGCTGCCCGCCGCCGTCTTCATCGTGCTTTGGTTCATCTTGCAGCTGGTGCTGGGCTACCTATCCCTCGGCATCGTGGGTGACGGTGCTGGCGGGGTCGCGTGGTTCGCGCACATCGGCGGCTTCCTCGCGGGACTCCTGTTCATCCGGATGTTCTACAAGAAGCGATCTACTGCGCGACGTCGTCCGCGCTGGGCTCACTAGGCGCCGCCTCGACGGGCGCTTCCGGTTCGGCTGCCGGCTCGGGTGTCGGCTCAGGCTCGGCGGTCGCGGCAGGAACCGCGGGCGCTTCCGGCGCCGGTGCGGGCACCGTTGCGTCCGCCGCCTCCGCAGCCAGCGTCACGCTCACTGCAGAGAACATTCGCGACTTCTCCTCGACGAAGCTCGAACGCTTCACAGACAGGCTCATGGTCGAGTACCCGTCCTTCGAGACGACGATCTTTCGAGACGCCGGCATCGAGCGGAATCGTAGAGTCCCTGGAGTCGTGGTCTCGCCACCGCCGACTGCGCTTGCACGCGCGCCAGGCGGATTGCTCACGACCTCGACTTCGTAGGGAAGAGTCGGGAGGACGAGCTTGACCGCGGTGGTGCCTTCACCGACGACAACCTGCTGGCGGCGAGCCAAGAAACCGCGAGCCTTCGCGAAGAAGGCGAGCTTCGTGCCGACCTCATGCTCGATTTCGAACGGCGTGCGACCGGCGCCTTTGCCATTGATGCTGACGAACGCGCCCTTCGGAACCGAGGTAACGGTGATCTTGATCGGGCCGTCGGCGGCATTTTTGGACGCAGCTTCATCGGTCGCCGCTTCCGTCGCGGCTCCCTGCGCTCCTTCGGCTCCCTGGGCTTCGCCCTCGACGGCTCCCGCGGCTTCGTCCTCGGCGGCACTCGGCTCGACTTCAGCCCGCTCGGCGGGCCTCGGAGCGGTGCCGACCACGGGCGGCGCCTTGGTGACGAGCGCCGACATTTTCAAGCTGGGCAACACCCCATCGAGGAACCCAAGCTGCCATGCTGCAACGCCGCCACCGGCGACGAGAAGCAAGAGGATGAACGCGACGAGCAGCCCCACGCGGGACTTTCGTTTGGACGGCTCGGCGGGAGCGGGTTCGTCCCGAACGGCTTTCGGAGCCTGAGGAACGCGAAACGCTTCATTTGGAAGCCCCGGAGCGTCCGGCATGGCGCCGCGAGGCAGCGCCGATGCTTTCGGTGGCACCGTGGGCACCGCTGGATCCAGCAGGCTCGCGTCGATGACCTCGCCTGGTGCAGGGCCGAACGAATCCGGACCGAACAGGTCGGGCACCGCAGCTTCGAGAGGCGACACCGGTCCGGGCGCCTCTTCCTCGAGGGGCGAAACCGACTCGGGTACCGCGGCCACGACGGGCGTCTGGCGCCGCTCGCGCTCAAACGGCGACTCCGCGGCGACAACGGTGGCGTCCGCCTCGGGCTCAGGAAAGTCCGACGTTGGAAGAGCCTGAACAGTCGTGGTCTCGTTGTCGACGAAATCGTCGTCCTCGAAAACATCCATCGCGGGCGCTGCCGAGCTGCGAAGGCTGGCCGCGCCGCGACTCGACGAACCGCCGAATGCGGTGGCGACGCTGTGCGAAGTCGGCGCGACGGACGACCGCGAGCCCGAGTCCGCAGGCTTACGGAACGCGCCGATGGCCGTCCCCTTGCGCTCTCGCGACGCTCGCGCTTCGCGAGTCGCGGTCTCACCCGCACCGCCGGTCTCGAACGCGGACACGAGGAACTCACTGACGTGACTGACGCGCGTGGAATCCGCACCTTCCGGAGGCTCCGACACCTCCTGCGGCTGAACCGAAACGCCTTCTTTGCCGCGATCGAACACGCCGGGGCGTGCACGCTCGTCGACGATGCGTTGCACGACAGCGCGCGACTCGGGGTCCATCTTGATGAACTTGATCCCCATCCCAGCGGGGTTGTTCTCGGTTGCTTCGACCTCTTCGCGACGCCAGGCCACTCGACCCACGCCGTGAATGAGGCTCGACTGATCTTGCAGAACGAACTCGAACTTCAGCAGCGTGCCGACAGCGAGCGGCTTCTTCGCTTTGATGAAGACGCCTCCCCCCGAGATGTCCATGCTGTAGCGTTCGATGAAGTCCTTGAGCGTCGCGCTCTTGTAGCGGATCTTCAGCGAAAGCAGCGTGCGCCTATCCTTGCGTGCGTCTGCCATGTCCGTGTCTAAAGCCCCCACATCCAGATTAGCTAGACGTTCGTGAAGCAACAAACGTTTGGACTTAAAAACGTTCATTTGTGGCGCGGCGCAGACACGACGAAGATGACGCGTACGCCGCGCGAGTCGCCTAACGTAGTCTGGAGTCGCACATTGGCATCCACGCTCGCCCCGCGATCTATTCCGTGGAATTCGACGCTCCACTGCGATTGCGAACAGTGACTGATCGTCGTGCAGCAGCACTGGAACCCATCGCGAAAGAGGAGGCGGACCGTTTTCGCAAACGCCTCGAACGTCGCAGGGATGGTGACATGACGCGTCGCCCACGGGCGGGCGTTCGTGAACGCCGTTCGCACACTCGACGCGCACGCATCGATGATCGACTGCGCTTCAACCGTGCGTTCGAAGGACGATGTCGACGACTGCTCTCCGGCCATGGGGACGTTTGCCCAACGGGCGGGTCGGCCCCCGACGGCTTCGAGCATCGGCCCGTACCGTTCGTCGAGCTCTGGCGCCACGTCGAGCATTGGCCCGAGTGCAAAGCTTCGTCGCTCGAGCTCTCGATGCGGTATGTCGAGCTCGTCGGATTGGAACGCGCCCCGTGAATCCCAGAGCAGATCCAAGTCGATGCTCCGAGGCGCCCACCGAAGATCGGCGCGACGTCGGCGACCTAGTCGACGCTCCACGCGAAGCAACGTGCGCAGAAGCTCCGGCGGCGCGAGCGTGGTCTCGAGCCGAAACGCCCCGTTCAGGTAGTCGTCCTGCGGGGGTCCGAGCGGCGGCGTCTCGTAGAGCGGTGAAACGTCCACCACGTCGATGCCAGGCCGCGAATCCAGCAAGGTCGCCGCCGCGACGATCGCTGACTCACGTGCACCCAGATTCGAGCCCGCGCCCACGACGACGACGCTCATGCCGGTCGCACCTCGGAAATCCTGGAAGAGTCCTTTGTGGCAAAGCCGATTGCGGCTAGGTTCTGCGCATGGCGGAGATGCCGCTGTTCGAACGTCTGGAAAAGGACGAGCACGACGGAGAAGAACGTGTCTATCGCGTGGGCGAAGTCAACCGCGCGGTGCGCGCCACGCTCGAAGACCAATGGCGCAGCGTCCTCATCGAGGGGGAGCTCTCGGACGTCCGAGCGTACCGGAACGGTCACGTCTACTTTTCACTCAACGACGAGGAGGAAAACGCACAGCTTCGCGGCGTCATGTTCGCCTCGGACGCGAGGCGGACCAAAGCTCCTCTCGAGGACGGAGCCCGCATCCTGTTCCGCGGAACGCTCTCCCTCTACACCGCGCGCGGGCAGTTTCAGCTCATCGCACGGTCGGCGAGGCTTGCAGGCGAAGGCGACCTTGCTGCCCAGTTCAAGAAGCTCCGCGCGAAGCTCGAGGCCGAAGGCCTTCTCGACGCCGAACGGAAGCGCGAGCTCCCTACGCTGCCTCGGGTGGTTGGGGTGGTCACGAGCAAGTCGGGCGCTGCGCTTCGAGACATCATGCGCGTCGCGTCCGAACGCTGCCCGGTGCACATGCTCGTCGCGGACTGCCGGGTCCAGGGGGACACCGCGCCGGCCACCATCGTGCGTGCTCTCGAGCTGATCCAGCGCGTCGACGATCTCGACGTCGTCATCGTCTCGCGTGGCGGCGGCTCAGCGGAAGATCTTTGGGCGTTCAACGACGAGCAGGTCGCGCGCGCGATCGCGGGCTGCCGGGTGCCGGTGGTGAGCGGCGTGGGTCACGAGGTGGACATCACCATCGCAGACCTCGTCGCCGACGTTCGCGCCGCCACGCCTTCGAACGCAGCGGAGATCGTCGTTCCCGAGCACGAAGTCCTGCTCGGTCGGGTCGAGTCGCTCGAACGAAGGCTGATGCAGGCGTTCGACAACCTGGTGAGCGGTCATCGGCTGAAGCTCGAACGCTCCCTTCGTCCGCTCTACGGCGCGCGACGGGTCATCGCACCGATTCGACGCGAGCTCGGTGAGCGCGAAGCCGATCTCGTGCGCAACATGAGGTCCGCGCTTCGGTCCGAGCGCGAGCGACACGCGGAGCTTCAACAACGCCTGATGCGCCTCGACCCGCGCTCGACGCTTCGTCGCGATCGCAGAGAGCTGGAGTCGGCCGTCCGACGTCTTCGGGACGCGGCAAGGCTTCCCGTCCAGACGCGCCGAGAGCGACTCGCAGGGGTTCATGCGACGTTGCTCAGTCGCGGCCGCCCAATCGTCCGAGACCGGCGTGCCGCGTTCGCAGAGCTTTGCACGCACCTCGATGCGATCTCACCGCTGCGCGTGCTCGACCGCGGCTATGCCATCGCGATTGCAGAGCGAACCGGGCGCGCGCTGCGACACGCGGCAGACGTGAACGAAGGCGATCGGCTGCGCATCCGGGTGTCGGACGGTGAAGTTCGCGCAAAGGTCGAGTCATGAGTGAGCCGATTCGGCTTGGTATTTTCGGCTGGCCCGTGGCCCATTCGAAGTCGCCGGCCATGCACGTGGCTGCGGCGCGGGCCCTCGGAATCTCGCTCACGTACGAGAAATTTGCCGTCGAGCCGGACGATCTCGCCGAGGCAGTTCGCGACAAACACGCCGCCGGCATCGATGGCTACAACCTTACCGTGCCTCACAAGCAGGCCGTGATCCCGCTGCTCGACGGCATTTCGGCGGAAGCCACCGCGATCGGCGCAGTCAACACGGTCGTGAAAACCGGCGATCGCTACCTTGGCTACAACACCGATGCGCCGGGCTTCGTTCGCTCGCTCGAAGACCGAGGCCTGGCGCTCGAAGGTGTCCACGTTTCGGTCCTAGGCGCGGGGGGCGCAGCCCGTGCCGGCATCGTGGGCCTCGCCCAGGCCGGTGCGAGTCGCATCACGGTACTTGCCCGTCGTCCGGAGCGAGCGAAAGAGCTCGTCGAGGCGCTCGATGACCACGTCGACGTGAAGCTCGTCGCAGCGGCCCTCGCCGAGGCCGAGGGTCCTTTTTCGGACAGCCACCTTCTCGTTCAGGCGACGAGCGCGACGCTCGAGTCGAATCCCCATGCCGATGCGTTCGCCGACGCGCTGCCGATGGACGCCTTGCCCTCGGACGCGGCGGTGGTCGACATGGTGTACAAGCCCCTGCGCACGAGTGTCCTCGCCAAAGCCGAGGACCTGGGGCTTCGTACCATCGACGGGCTCGGCATGCTGCTTCATCAGGGCGCGATCGCATTCGAGATGTGGACCGGCGCCACTCCGCCGCTCGACGTCATGCGGGCCGCGCTCGGCGACTGACCTACATCAGTACGCCATCGACGGGTTCGATCGCTGGCGGAAGATCGGTCTCGCCGATCTGCTGTCGGAGATCGATCTCGATCGTTCGGCAAAGCGCGGTCATCGGAGTGTCGTTATCGAGGTTCTCGAAAGGGTTCTTGAGCGCTTCGCCGAGCTGCTCGACCACCATGAAACTCAGAGAAATCACGATGGCCGCAACCACCTCGAGCGCGTGAATGACGTCGTTCGTGCCGAAAAAAGCGATCGGAATCGCTATCGCGCTGAGCCAGACCATCGCACGAGACACGAATCGCACCTCGTCCGGGAACGCGGTGTTCTTGATGCGCTCGCACCCACCCTGAATGTCGAGCAGGCGGTTGATCGTCGAGTCGAGCTGCCTGAGCAGGATCGATCGCGAGATGTCCGTATCGAAAAGCTCATTGAGCTCGGCCGCCTGAAGAAACGTGAGCCTCGTGGGCTTGTTCACGTAGCCCTCGAGCTTCTGCATGTCTTCATCCGACAGAAATGGCTCGAGCTCTTCCCAAGAGTCTTCCCGCCGGAGGCTGATTCGAAGCGCGTTGCAGTACGCGAGATGTCGGTAGATCAGCGTCTTCTGGATGCTCTTGGCCTCTTGGTCCGAACGAATGGTCGGCACGCGTTTCGGGTTCACGAACGTCACCACCTCGCGGGCGAGGTTTCGACTCTCGTTGACCAGGCCGCCCCAGAGAATCCGTGCCTCCCACCAGCGCTGATAGGCCTCGTTGAACCGGAAAACGATGAAGATGCCGACCACGGTCGCGAGCAAACCGACGGCGGTCGCCGAGAACACGTCCGTCTGGAGCACATCGGAGAACTTCGACGTGTAAAAGACGATCTCCTCGGCGAAGACCACGAGGAAGATCAGCCCCCAGTTGCGAATGATGAATTGCTTCGTGGCGCGCCGGAGTCCGGTCCCGTTCCTGACGATCATTCGGGTTCCAGCTCCGCAACGCCGTACATCTCGGCCGCGTGTACGAAGACGAGCTCCTCGGCTTCCATGATGGGCTCTGGTGACGCATCGATGCCGACGGTACAATCCTCGATCGCGAAAAACTCGTTGGACTGCATCAGCTCGTCAGACACCCGAACTCCCTTCTCGAGCGCAAGGGTGCCCATCACCAAGCCCCCGTCGAACAGACATGCGATGTCGTGCATGACCCGGCCGCGGGGCTCGTGGTCGGGCTGCGAACCTTCTCCCGGCACAATCAGCAATACCGCCTTTCGCTGAAGCGCGAGGAACGAGATCGTGCGCGGCTGCTCGGGGAGGCTCACGTTCGTCATTCGAAAGAACGAATCGTCGCCGTTTAGAAACGAGAGCAACGAGATTCCGTCGGGGATGTGCAGGGTGCCGATCACCCAGCCCGTGGGCGTGTACATCCGAACTGTCGCCGCCGAATGGCTCATGGGTTCTGCGCTCTACATACCCGAAGTCGGTGGGACACTGCGAACGGAGGTTCTGCCAAACTGTCGCTGGCCGTCGACCGGGCATTGCCAGACTGACATTTTGCGCAGCCTCATCGAGGTCCGTTGATGCGAAATCATTGAGAAAATAGGCGCCGAGAGTCTGGCACGGGACGTGCTCTATGCACGCCCATGCGCCGTACAGGCATTCTTCTCCTCATGTCTCTCTCAATCGTGGTCGGTGCCGCGGTGGCGGTCGACGCCGCCGTGGTCACCGATCGCGAGCGAATGGCCGAGTTCGTCGACTCGGTGACGGGCGAGGTGTCGGATTCCCGCATCGACGGCGCCCTTCGCTACGCGGACCCCACGGAAGTCCCCATCGAGCTGATCCACGAGGGTCGACGCCGAAAGTACGGAGACCGCGACGCGGACCGGCTCAAGCCCGACGCACGCAAAGCCCTCGCGTCGCTCGAAGGCTCGAACCTTCGCCTGATTCAGGAAAGCGTGTCCGTCGACGGCGAGCGCGCGCGCATCGCACTCCGACTCCGCACCAGCGAAGGCCTGGCCAACACGGTGTTCGATCTTCGCCGCAAGGACGACACGTGGCTGCTTCGCCGCGTCACCGTCAACTGATCGCGTCCAAGTAGCGGGGGCTCTCCAGGTGTCTCGAGCACCTCCCCTTGACCGAAGTGCGGAAGCCGGCGAGATTGCCCGCCGATGCACCCGATCCTGTTCACCATTCCCACGCCTTGGGGCGCGCTCCCCATCTACTCGTACGGCGTGATGTTGGGGAGCAGCCTCCTCCTCGCCTGGTACTTCATCATGTACATGGGCAGGCGAATCGAGGGGTTCAACCGCGACCTCTTGGCGAGCTGCTTCACCTGGACCGCGGTCGGCGCGATCGCGGGCGCACGGCTTCTCTACATTTTCACGAACCTCGACGACTACGAGAGCTTCTCGTCTTGGTTCGACCTCAGCTCCGGAGGTCTGGTTGCGTACGGAGGGTTTCTGGGTGGCTTTCTCTCCGCCTGGGCGTTCTGGAGGCTGAAGAAGATCCCGCTTCTTCCTTTCGCAGACATTGCTGTCCCGACCCTCGCATCCGGCCTCATGCTCACCCGCGTCGGCTGCTACCTCTACGGCTGCGACTACGGCCGACCCCTCGGAGAAGAAGCGCCCGGGTTTCTGAAGTCGGCAGGCACGTTTCCCAAATGGGACAACGACGCCTATCCGTCCTTCGCATGCGATCAGACTCTCACGGGCTCGCCCGCCTTCCAGCATCACCTGGTCGAAGGATGGATCCCGGAGGATGCCGTGGCGTCGCTCGCGGTGCATCCTACCCAGATTTACGAATCGCTCGCGGGCGTGGTGTTGTTCGGGATCTCGATCTACCTGCTGACGCACCGTAAGTTTCGAGGCCAGGTGCTCACGGTGGTTGGCGGCCTTTATGGTCTGTGGCGCTTCTTCATCGAGTACCTTCGCGACGACCCCGAGCGAGGGTTCGCGTTTGGGTTCTCGACGTCTCAGCTCATCTCGCTCGCCCTCGTGCCCGTCTGCGCGATCGCCTACGTGCAGCTCAAAAAGCGCGCGGAGGAGCACGGCGACCCGCCGCTTCCGCCTTGGGCCCTCGAACCAGCTGCAGCCACCGCCGCTGCGCCGGCCAAAGCAGAGGACACCCGTCCCGCGAAGTACCGGCCCAAGAAGAGATCGAAGAAGAAGAAATAGCGCGGCTCAGGGAGTGACGGGCTGTTTCGCTCGGCTGAAGGCTTCGAGCACGCGCGGCGACGTACGCACGGTGTCGAGCTCGAGGTTTGGCTGCAAGGCAAGAGCGGCTCGAAACGAAGCTTCCGCCAAGTCTTCGCGCTCGAGGGCGACGTACGCGACGCCAAGCTCCTGCTGGATGGTGACGACCTGCGTCGAGGTGAGACTCGGCGCACCGAGAAGCCGGTTTCCTAGTGCAACGGCTTCGGCAAAGCGCGCCTCCTCGACCTGCCGGATCAGCTTCGGGAGCTCCGCTTCGACGGCGTCTTGCGCCTCTTTCGCTGCGCCGCCTCCGGCCGCCTGCGCAAAGGCCACGGAGGATTCTGCGCGCCCATCGCCCGCGAGCCGCAGGTCCGCGAGAGGCACGAGCACGACCTTTCCGCGCTCGATCCGGGCTCCCGTGTTGAACTGGCGAAGACGCTTCAACGACGATGGTTCGTCCGGCATGTAAAGGCGCGCGATCTTCGAGAGCGTTTCGCCAGGAGCGACCACATGTTGAAGGGGATACGGGATCAGCAGCTCGGACCCCTCGTCCGGCTGCGAGCGACGGCTGCCCTCGTTGGCGTCGATGAGAATGGAGGCGCGCTTTTCGGATCCGTAGAAGCGCAACGCAATGGAACGCCAAGTCTCGTCCTTGCCGACACGGTAGAAGGTGACGACCGGCACGAACAGCCAGCTTCCCGGTATCAGCGTCTGGTCTTCGACACCCTTCATGCGGTTCGCCTCTCGCAGCACGGCCTCTCTCGTCGGATCGGCGTAGTAGCGCTGCGCGATCGATGCGAACGTGTCCCCGTCTTGAACGGCGTGCGAGTACACCGCCTGCGCATCGGCACGTGTCCCAAGCAGCAACGCGACGGCCGCGACGAGCAGAGGGAGACCCCTCACGGCGCAGTCTCCTGCACCTGGCCGACCCCGAGTGGCTCGCTGAGCTCGGCTCGGTCACGGAGCTCCTGCCCCGCTTCGATGGTGATCTCGTGCTCGACAGGCTCGAAGAAGGGATTGGTGTACTTCACGTAGTGCTTGCCCGGTTTCAAAGGAATCACGCGCGCCGAGGGGGTGGTCAGCATGTGGACTCCGTCGACGTAGACGTGTGCCCACGGGGCGGCGCTGACGGTGAGCCGGCCCGCCTCGGCGAGGTCGACCGCTCCCGGCGCCTCGCCTGGAGCCGGCCCCGACCATCGACCCGCGGTCGCCTGCACCGTGAGGCCCGAGATCAGCAAGAGCGCGAGCGCCGCTCCCTGCCACTTCGCCACATTCCAAAGAAACCCTCGGTCGCGCCTTCCGCTTCGAAGAACTCGGGGTGCGACCGCAGAAAGCACCTCGTCGGTCTGATCGCCGGTCATGACGCCCGTTTCGTTGAGGTACATCACGAGCCGCGCGTTGTGGCTCATGGGCACTCGGGGTGCGAGGAACTCGGTCAGATCGTCGATGAGCGCCTGCGTGGTCGGATATCGATTGGCCGGCATCTTCTGCAGACAGCGCGCCATGATGCGCTCGAGCTTTCGAGGCACTTCGACGCCGAGCTTCTTCGGAGCGTCGTACCGGTCGAGCCGGATCTTCTGCATGACCGTTCGCGTGTCGTCCTCGACGAAGGGCTTACGCCCCGTCAGCATCTGGTAGAGCACGATGCCCACCGAAAAGAGGTCGCTTCGAAAGTCGAGCTTGTCCCCGAGGATTTGCTCGGGGCTCATGTAACTCGGCGTGCCGAGGCCGGTTCCAGTTTCGGTGAGGTCGCCGAAGCGCTCGTGCCTGGCGATGCCGAAGTCCATCAGCTTCACGTCGCCCTGTATCGACACCATGATGTTCGCAGGCTTGATGTCGCGGTGAATGATTCCGCGGAAGTGTGCGTAGTCGAGGCCGCGCGCCAGCTGAAGCGTGATGATGGCGGCGACGTCGGGCGGAACGCGAGGTGAGCGCTCGAGGAGATCGTAGAGATCGATGCCGTCGACGTACTCCATGATGATGAACATCGAGCGCCCGTCTTTGAGGAAATCGATGACGTGCAGAATGTTCTCGTGCTGAAGCGACGCCATGAAGTGCGCCTCGCGTTCGAAGCGTTCGGCGAACTGACTGTCGATCGCGATCGATGGTTTGAGCGCCTTGATTGCGACGCGCCGACTGAGCGGTTCCTGGATCGCTTCGTAAACGACGGCCATGCCCCCGCTCCCGATTTCGCCCAGAACGCGACAGGTTCCGATACGCTCCACCATCGCGATCAATCACGGTAGGTGGGGGGTTCGACGGTGTCAACGAACGCCAGAAGTTTTAAAAAAACCGACACTTAGGGCGGAAGCACGCAAAGTCCGCGCTGAAGCCAGTCCGTGCCCCCTCGACCGTCTCGGATCACGAAGTTGAATCGCACCAACTCGCCGTCCTCAGGGGCATCGGCGAACGGTCGCCACTGCGTGAGAACGCTGCGCGCGGGGTCTGTGATGAAGGAAAACGTTCGCTCGAAGTCGCCGCTGTCGCCGAGCCAGCTCACCTGGATCTCTTCGGTGACCTCCATCCCCATGACCGTGGACGTCTGAAGGCTGTCCTCTGTCACGATGAGCTCGACCACCGACGGGTCGCTTCCCGCGCGGGGATGCTGGTCGCGCTGTTCCGGCGTGAGGCCCTCGAGGTCTGCCGCGCACCCGGTGGCCGGGGCGGTCCGCGGAACGCCCTGATCGTACGGGGGCGGCCACTGCATTCCGTTGAGCAGGATCGTCAAGATCTCCGGGTTGAAGTTCGGATCGCTCGGATCGCTTTCGATGGGAATCTCAACGGAGACGAAACGACCCTCGATCGGTCTGTCTTCGATGGTCGCTGGGCCTTCGCAGGGGTTCAGGTCGTCCGACTCGCCGAGAAGGAAGCGCTCCAGCGCGTCCGGCGACGGTTGCCCATTGCTGCAGAGCACGCCCTGCAACAGCACCTCGTCGACGCCATTCTGGTCGAGCTCCTCGGCCGACGGGGTAGTGAATCGGATCGACTCGGGCTCGGCCAGTACATCGTCGGGGGGCGTGGCCACACAGCCCTCACAGGGCTGGATGGGTGCGACGCAAATCGGAGGACCGATCGTCGTCGGGAGCGGGATGCAAGGAATGAAGAACCACTGAAGAGGGCCGGGGGTCAACGTCGGCGTAATGTCGGTTCCCCGGTCGATCGCGAGGATCGAGACCTCGGTCGCGTCGCCCGGACTCGGGTTCGCGCGGCGCGGATCGTCCGCGGCCTCCACGCGAGCCGCTACCGAGCGAAAGTCCGAGACCACCGATGCCGGGGGAAAGCTCTCGCCGCACGCGGTGATGAGAAGCAGCAGCAGACCGACTCGAACCACGTTCTTCATCAGAGCTCTCCACGTACCCCGATCGAAGGGATGATCGGCAAGCCGAGCAGCGGAGTCTGTTGGCTGTAGTCGAAGTTGTAGATGATTCCCTCTTGGTTTTGGTAGTTGTATGCGTTGCGCACGTCGAGGAACACAGCGAGACGCCACTGCTCGAAGGTCCACTTCTTCTGAACGCGAATGTTGAGCTCGTTGAAGAGCGGGTTTCGCAGCGAATTCACGCGGCCATCGATCGGAATGTAGACGTCGTTCAACGCGTCGTAGATCGACCCAATCACGGGAGTGTTCGGATTGCCGCTGACCAGACGGAAGGTGCCTCCGATCTCCCAGTTTCGGGGGAAATTGTAGACGAACGCGAGGGTGAAGATGTGCGTCTGGTCGAAGTCGAAGAGGCGCCAAGGCTCATTGGGACCGTCCTTACGCTCACTTCGAGACAGGGTATACGAGAGGTATCCGAAGTAGTTGCGGCCCTGTTCGGGGCGAAGGTTGATGCTGAACTCCGCACCGTAGATTCGGCCGATGCCCTCGTTCACGTACACGGGAGGCACGCCGCCCGGAGTCGTGACCGGACGATCCCAGAGATACTTGTAGAAGGTCTCCACCCCAAAGCGTGCCGTCGTGAACGCGTCGAACTCCCACCCGAGCCCGATGTGGACGGCCTTGAACGGGTCGAGGTTCGGGTTGCCGATCGTCGCGTCGGACTCCTGAAACTCCGGGGGCTGGCTGAATAGGCCCACGCCGACTTTGACGCGCATGTCGTCGCGGACCGAGAAAATCGTCGTCACGCGTGGGTCGACGGAAAAGCCGTTGATCTCGCTGAAGTAGTCGAGTCGGAGGCCGAGGATGAGCCGGACCGCGTCTCCGAGCAGGGCGTTGGACTCGAGGTAAGCGCCCGGGCGGACGATCGTAGTGTCGGCGCGTGCGAACACGTCTTCCTGGCCAGCGAGGGAGCCTTGCCCGCTGCCACCGCCTTCCTGCGCGGTCGGCTGTGGCCCGAAGTACGTCAAGGTGAGAGGAGTCGCGACGATGTCGAGGCCGGCGATGAGCTGAACGCGCTCATTGATTTGATAGCGCCACTCGCCGCGGCTGTAGGTCTGGAGGAACTCGCCTTCGAGGCGAAAGCTCTCACCGAGTTGAAAGTTGATCCGCTGCGGACCGATGGCGAACGCGAGGTCCTGGACGGCCTTGTCACCGATCTTTCGCCGCCAGTCGACCTGGTTGTTGTAGAAGCTCGTGTCGAAATTCGACTGGCCGCGGATGGCGGGGTCGTCTCCGGCCGCGTCGTTGAGGAAGAGCTCGAGCCGGTCGTTCGATCCGAACGCGGAGATGCGGACGCGGTCCTTCTTGGTGGGCTGGGCAGCAAGCTTGAACTGGTAGTCGATGTAGACCGGCGCCTGGCGAACCCCGATGTCATCGGGCGCAACGGCGGGGAAGATGAGATCGAGCAAGCTCCTTCGAAGGCCTCCAGAGATCTGCACCTTCTCGTGCACGGGGCCCTCGAGCGTGATGAACGTGTCGATGACCGAAATCTCTGCGACGCCGTGGATCTGATCTTTGGCGGGGTCGCGAGTGGTCACCTCGAGAATGCCGCCGGTGCGGCGCCCGTAGCGAACCGAGAAGTTTCCTGGGAAGAAGTCGATCTCCTCGAGCAGGTAGGAGTTGTAGACGCTCGTCAGTCCACCGAAGTGGTAGATGAGCGGAACCGACGTGCCGTCGATGAAGAACTCGCTGTCCTGCGGGGCAGCGCCTCGAATGATGAGCAGGCCAACGCCAAACGGAGGCCGCGCGACGCCGGGGAGGATTTCGACGGCTCGCAGCGCGTCACCTCGCGTGCCGGGGATGCGGGTGAGCTCTTCCTTGTCGATGGTGCGTTTGACGACTTCGCGGGGCGGCGCGTCGATCACCGCAGTCGCGCCAAAACCGACGAAGTCGTCCTTCTTCTTCGTTCCGAGCCGGTAGATCACCTGCGTGACCTGTCCCGCGCTCAGTTCTTCTTTCGCGTCGATCTCACCGTATTCCGGCGCGGAGACGCGAACCTCGTACGTCCCGGGGACCAGGTCCGTGACGATGAAGGTTCCGTCCGCGCCCGCCACGAGATCGCGCACGGGCTTGCCTTCGTCATCGATGACTTCGACGGCGGCGTTGCCGATGGGGCTGTCATCCTCGGTGAGGAGCACCGTTCCCTGGAGCCAGCCGGTCGTGAGCTCTTCGGGCGGCTCTTTGAGCTCGAACACGTATCGATAGCGAATCTTGGCGGCGATGGGCTCCCAGTCTTTTCGGGCGGGCTCGAACACGAACTGCCGCACCGCGGCGAGCGCGGCCTCATCGAACTCCGTGCCCCCAGAAACCGCGACTGTGACCTCCGTGACGAGACCATCTTTTCCGACGACCACGTCGAGCTCGACGTCGACTTCCTTCTGCTCCTCGCCCTCGGCCTCCGGATAGTCCGCTTCGACGAAGCGAATCAGCCGGGGAGGGGTGATCAGCGGCTTCTTCTCTTCCTCGCCACCCTTTTGATTGTTTCGCTGCGCATGAACCCCGCTCGCAAAAACGCATGTCAACAGCAACAGCACACCAAGCGGGCGAAGCACGAACGCAGCATACGAAGGGCCCC